>JBBRRM010000250.1:0-5013 GCA_038275915.1 Nitrospirales bacterium | reverse complement strand
TCTGATGCCGGCCACTATGGCCGGCACACAAATGGGTTAGTCTTGCGACTTGACCAGTTCGACGTCGAGCCCCAAACTCTGCAGCTCTTTGACCAAGACGTTAAACGACTCGGGCAATCCAGGCTCCAGGAACGGCTCACCCTTGACGATCGCTTCATACATCCGCGATCGGCCCGGTACGTCGTCTGATTTCACCGTCAAGAACTCTTGGAGAGTGGACGCAGCACCATAGGCCTGCAACGCCCACACTTCCATTTCTCCCAACCGCTGGCCGCCGAATTGGGCCTTGCCACCGAGCGGCTGCTGCGTGACGAGCGAATAGGGACCGATCGATCGCGCGTGAATCTTGTCGTCTACCAAATGGTGCAACTTCAGGACGTACATATACCCAACAGTGACAGGACTGCCGAACATTTCGCCGGTCCGCCCGTCCATCAGCATGGTTTGTCCGCTCGTCGGCAAGTTCGCCTTCTTGAGCAGTTCCTTAATTTCTGTTTCTGACGCTCCATCGAACACCGGGCTCGCCACCTTGATCCCCAGTGCCTTCGCCGCCCAGCCTAGGTGAGTTTCCAGGATCTGACCGACGTTCATACGTGACGGCACACCGAGCGGATTCAGCACGATTTCCACGGGCGTCCCATCCGGCAAGCAAGGCATGTCCTCTTCGGGCAACACCCGGGAGACCACACCCTTATTTCCATGCCGCCCGGCCATTTTGTCGCCGACCTGAATCTTGCGCTTCATCGAGACATAGACCTTGACGAGCTTGATGACGCCGGGTGGAAGCTCATCGCCCCGCTTCAACCGACCAACCTTTTCGTCGTACAGCGTCTGAAGGATTTCGATCTGCTCCTTCGCGCGCCGCTCGACGTCTTCCAGCTCCTTCTGTTCGTCCGGATCGCTTAGAATAATGTACCGGACGGTTTCGTCCGGCAGCCGCTTGAGAATCTCTGCGGTCAGCTTGCCCTTCTTTTTCAGAATGACATCGCCGCTTTCAGGATCCATCAAGTCACGACCGACCACCTTCCCCAACAGAAGCTTTCTGATCTTCTTCGTTTTCTCTTCATCTATGATGCGGAGTTCCTCGTGGTGATCACGCTGGAGCTTCATGGCATCTTCGCTTTCGATACTCTTGGACCGCTCGTCCTTATCGAGCCCCTTGCGCGAGAAGATTTTCACATCGACGACAATGCCTTCGACACCCGGCGGCACCGTCAGCGACGTATCCTTCACATCGCCGGCTTTTTCACCGAAGATGGCCCGCAGAAGTTTCTCTTCCGGCGTGAGCTGTGTTTCGCCTTTCGGCGTCACCTTCCCCACAAGAATATTCCCAGGCTTCACCTCGGCCCCGATACGGATGATCCCGCTCTCGTCCAGATCGCGAAGCGCTTCTTCTCCGACGTTCGGGATGTCGCGAGTAATGTCCTCTTTCCCCAACTTGGTGTCGCGAGCTTCGACTTCGAATTCTTCAATGTGAATCGAGGTGAACGCATCCTCCCGCACCAATTTTTCGCTCAAGAGAATGGCGTCTTCGAAGTTGTATCCGCCCCAGGGCATGAAGGCGACGAGGATGTTCTTACCTAATGCCAATTCGCCGTGATCAATGGCGGGACCGTCAGCCAAAACCTGCCCAACTTTGACGGGCTGGCCAAGCCGCACCACTGGCGTCTGGGTGATCGTCGTACTCTGATTCGATCGCTGGAACTTGATCAGATCATACACATCCAGTCCGGCATCATTCCTTTTCCGGCCTTCTTTCGAATCTGCACGCACGACGATCCTTGTGGCATCCACGCTTTCTACGACGCCGGCACGCTTGGCCTGCACGACATACCCCGAGTCACGCGCGACCACCGTTTCCATTCCCGTGCCGACTAATGGAGCCTCCGACTTGAGCAGAGGCACCGCCTGTCGCTGCATGTTTGATCCCATCAACGCGCGGTTGGCGTCGTCGTGTTCTAAAAACGGCACCAAGGCCGTGGCCACACTCACCACCTGCTTCGGCGACACGTCCATGTATTCGATCTTGTCTGAGGTAGCCGTCACGAAATCTCCGGCAGCGCGCGCCGAGATGGTTTCGGACACCAGGCGGCCAGAGGCATCCACCTGAGAGTTCGCCTGCGCGATGATATACTTGTCCCCTTCGATCGCCGAAAGAAACTCGATCTCGTCGGTGACTCGACCCTTAACCACTTTGCGATAGGGCGCTTCGATAAACCCGAACTTATTGATCCGCGCATAAGTCGCTAGTGACGTGATCAAGCCAATGTTCGGGCCTTCCGGCGTTTCGATCGGACAAATACGGCTGTAGTGCGAAGGATGGACGTCGCGAACTTCGAACCCCGCCCGCTCCCTGGTCAAACCACCAGGACCAAGCGCGGAAAGCCGCCGCTTGTGTGTAATTTCTGCCAGCGGATTCGTCTGGTCCATGAACTGAGACAACTGGCTGCTGCTGAAAAACTCTTTCACTGCGGCGACAACAGGCTTCGCATTGATCAAGTCATGCGGCAGCACCGTTTCCATATCCAGCAGGTTCATCCGCTCCTTGATACTACGTTCCATGCGGACCAGCCCGAGCCGGAATTGGTTCTCTAACAATTCGCCGACCGAACGGACTCGGCGGTTGCCCAAGTGGTCGATGTCGTCGATTTCGCCCTTGCCCAGCTTCAAATTCACGAGATAGCGGATCACTTCGACCATGTCTTGCGCTGTTAACGTTCGCTGCTCCAAGGGCAGATCGAGGCCCAATTTCTTGTTCAACTTCAGGCGCCCGACCGGCGAGAGGTCATAGCGCTTGGAGTTCAAGAACAGGTTGTCGAAGAGCGCTCGGGCGGTATCGACTGAAGGCGTTTCTCCCGGCCGCAAGCGACGATAGATTTCAACCATCGCCTCTTCTTTGGAGACGGTCTTGTCCATCTCAAGCGTATCCAGAATGACCGGGGTAGATGTGACCGTATCAAAATAAATTGCCTTGAACTCTTCGATGTCGCTCTCAAGGATCGCCTCGACGATCTCAGCGGTGAGCCGCTGATTTCTTTCGGCGATCTTGTTCTTCTTTGAATCCACCAGTTCGGTCAAGACAGCACGACCAATCAACTCGCTCGGCGCAAGCGGGATTTCCTTCACGCCGGCCGCCTTGAGCTTGGCGATGAGCCCCTTCGTGAGCTTGGCGCCTTCTCGTACTAGCGGTTCCTTGCCGCCCTTTTCAAGTACTTCCGCTGAACAGCGGAGACCATGATGGATCTCAGGGTCGAGCTTTCGCAGCATCTTACCCTTGACGACTCGAATTTCCTCGACCGGATAGTACATCTTGAGCAGATCGTCACTGGAAAATCCGAAGGCCTTCAATAGAATGGTCGTCGGCATTTTCCGTCGGCGGTCGATGCGCACATACAGGATGTCGCGTGCATCGAACTCAAAATCCAACCATGACCCGCGGTAGGGAATGATTCGGGCGGAATAGAGCACCTTTCCGCTAGAATGCGTCCGGCCTTTATCGTGTGTAAAGGACGCACCGGGAGACCGATGCAACTGGCTCACCACCACACGCTCCGTGCCGTTGACAATGAAGGTCCCCCGCTCCGTCATGAGGGGCAGCTCGCCGACGTAGACTTCCTGCTCCCGGACGTCGAGCACCTTTTTCTTGGAACCCTTGTCTTCCTTGTCGAATACGACCAGGCGTACCCGAAGCTTCAGCGGAACGGCATAGGTCATCCCCTGTTCAAGGCATTCCCGTTCATCATATTTGGGGGTGCCAAGCGTATAGCTTGTAAACTCCAATACGGCCGTGTTGTTGTAATCCGGAATCGGAAAGACACTCGCCAGGGCTGCCTGGAGCCCATGATCCTTGCGACGTTCAGGCTCGACCTCCCGCTGAAGGAATTCTTCGTAGGAGCGCTTCTGGATCTCAATAAGATCCGGAATTTCGATGCTACTATGAATGCGAGAGTAGTCTTTCCGCTCGACGAACTCTTGCAGAGTCGTTTCGGACATTCCCCGGTCCTCCACTACAATGGTTAGGCTTGGGTGCCCGCACAGGGCAGGCACCCACAGATACTAGAGACTGGTCAAATCGAGGTTACTTGATCTCGACCTTGGCGCCGCTCTCTTCGAGCTTCTTCTTCATGGTGTCGCATTCTTCCTTCGTGACACCCGTCTTCACAGGCTTCGGAGCGCCTTCAACCAGATCTTTTGCTTCCTTCAAACCGAGGCTGGTAAGTTCGCGAACGACCTTAATCACTTGGATTTTCTTGTCCGCCGGCGCAGACACGAGCACGACGTCGAACGCCGTCTTCTCCTCGGCTGCTGCTGCGGCACCACCACCTGCAGCAGGAGCGGCGGCGGCGACCGGTGCGGCAGCCGTGACGCCGAATCGGGTTTCTAACCCCTTCACCAGTTCCGCCAGGTCCAGCACACTCATCGTCTCGATGGCCTTGATCAACTCTTCCTGTGACAGTTTTGCCGTTGTCGTTGACATGTCCCCTTCTCCTTTTCGTTTATCCTGAATGGCTGCAATGACTCTCACAAATTTTGACAAGACTGCGCTGAGCGTATACACAAGGCCACGCGCCGGTCCCTGCATGGCCGACAACAGCATGGCGATGAGGACTTCTTTCTTCGGTAGCTTCGCCACAGCCGCCAATTCATCCGGCTGCACTACCTTGCCCTCTAACACACCGATAGTGATCTTAATCTTCTGTTCCCGCTTCTCCGCCAAAATAAAATCCCGAAGGATCTTGGCCGGCAGCACTGGATCGTCATAGCCGATTACCAACCCAGTCGGTCCCTTCAGGTAATTCCTGACCTCTGAAAGGATCGTGCCGTCAGCAGCACTGGCAGCCAATGTATTCTTGACAACCTTGTACTCGGCTTTGGCTCCTCGCAATTGCTTGCGAAGCTCCGTGACCTGGTTTACCGAGAGCCCGGCACTTTCAGTGATAATGGCGAGTCGTGCACGTCTAAACGTTTCCGTCAATTCCGCAACCGCCGTCGATTTCTCTTCCTTCTTCATAA
>JBBRRM010000249.1:0-5026 GCA_038275915.1 Nitrospirales bacterium | reverse complement strand
GGGTTCGATTCGTCTACTCGGGGATGGCTGAATGATGGAAGAAGCATAGGAGACGGCCATGGAGGAGGAGCTATCCGCCCCGACCTGTGTGACAGATCACCGGTGACAGCGACTTCTCAGAGACTTGATCGGATAGCTTGTAGCCCAGGAATTTCACCCAGGACGATGGCGTCGTCGAGCACAGGGAGCTGTAACTTAAGCCTGCTAGGAATGCTCGGGCACGAACTCCCGGTCGTTCGGGAGCCAGACCATCTCCCGAGCTCCAATCGCAGTTCGGACTAATTCGTCGCGGTGGGAGAGGGAGGGGAATTGCCGGCAGAAGGAGGGTTACGAGCATCAAGCGCTTCATCGAGAACTCGGAGGGACTCACTGAGGAGATCTGTTGCACAGCTCAGAGTAATGTGAATTTGTTGGAGAGCCTCCTCCCATCGTCCTTCCTGGTGGAAGGTTTGAAACCGGCGATGATGTTCGTCCAGGATCGCCTGCTTCGCGTCTAGCATAAGACTATCGACGGGCGTCACCAGTTCCTCCGATTCGCGTGATCAATTCACGCACAATAGCAGTCCTGGTATCTCCACAGCAATAATCCGAATGGGTGAATAATCTTTCAGTTTAACTATCGCTTGTAAGTCAGCTATATTTTGCATGTCTGCGTATTGCAAATGTATTTTTCTATTCATGGCTGCTTGAGTATCGAGCCGACTCACATCTACAAAAAATCAGTTTTCACCCATACCGGGAATCGAGGCCGTTCTTCAGCTTGACGGTTCCTTAATTATAGGATTATCTTGCCTCATACGATTGGATTCACAGAGGAGGAGCTGATGCGCAATATCTCAAGATGGTCCCTGGTCGTCGCTGGATTTTTACTCACCGCCTGCTCCTCAACCGAATGGGTTCACCCCAACAAGCCCTCGTCGGAATACACCACCGATTATAATAAGTGCCAGGCTGCCGCCTCACGAGACCCCAAGCTACAGCAGGGTAGTCAACTTCTACTCCTCAATGCCACAGAACGCTGCGTTCAAAAGGAAGGGTGGCGTTTGATCGAACAGTAGCAGCCGCTTTTCCTCCTCGCACTCGTCTCTTCCTCGAAAAATCTCTTCGTACCCATACGGGGGACCTAATATCGGACATGCGTCCTCTGCTCCTAGGTGGGCAGCCAGTCCACGTTTGCCTTATTTATCCGCCGGGATAGCTCTAATCGTTCCGTTCGGAGCACAGTTTACATATAGTTTACGAGGAATTGATCGCTCTGGAACAGGGCACGGATAGGGTTAGGGCAGGAGAAGATGCAAAAACCTCTCACCCTATCTCTGGAGCAGATCATGAAAAACACAGGTCCTTATCTATTCGTACTCACGATCTCTCTCTTGCTCGCCACACTGTTCGTCAATGCGATTAAGACCTTGTTGTCCATGCGCGCACGAGTCATCTTTCCCCTTCTTCGGATTCAAACAGGGCAACACCACAGCACCCTGGTTACCTCTGCGCGCAACATCGACGTGATTGTTTGCCCGCATTGCGCATCGGCCTTTGATCGTCTTCTCGATTCAAATCCAACCACATTCACACAATCTAGGGAGGCCCTATGATCACAGTCGATCGGCTCATGACTCGACAAATGGTCAATATCGAAGCAGGCACCTCAGCCATTGAGGCAGCGAAGCTCATGAAGAATCACAAAATTGGAAGCGTGTTCGTGAAACAGAAGGACCGCATCATCGGCATCGTCACGGAACCTGACATTATCCGGAAAGTCGTGGGGGCAGAGCGGGTGTCTTATTCCATCCCCGTGGAAGACATCATGAGCAGTCCCGTCATCGGCATCGATGGCAGCCGATCTGTGACCGACGCGGCCGATCTGATGGAACAGCATGGAACACGCCATCTGGCCGTCCTGAAGGGCGAGTCGATTGTGGGGATCCTATCGGTGCGCGACCTTCTGCATCCAGTTTCGATCGATGAATTCTAGGAGCTTGGTAGGAACGTGATGAGACAGGGGAGACATACCCATGGGATTTGATCTCTTCACACCGCTCTTGCAATGGGCCTGCGCTTCGCCCTCGTGCTTGGCGCCATATTATTCATCGTCTCACTCGGTCGACATGCCGGGAACGGCTTTTCGAGACACGAAATAGGACAATGACACAAACCACAATGGAACAGACTCTATCGAACGGCTGGCTCAAGCGATCCATGATCACGCTCACCGCGTATGACATCACACGCGTGTGGGAAGCGGGCACGCGACTCATCTTGAGTCTGCTTACCCTCACGATCCTCATCGGTCTGGCAGGCGGCGTCGTCAAAACGTTCCTTGACCTGCGGCTTCTTCTGTCAGCCAATGTGGAAGTGGCCCTTCGGCAGGTATTGGTCGACACCCTCACCCTGCTGGCCGTCGTCGAGGTGTTAAAGACCACCCTCACCTACTGCTCTGACGGGCGCGTCCGAGTCACCTTTATCGTCGATACGGTCCTCGTGGTGATGTTGACGGAGGTCATTTCACGATGGTTCACAGGTGGGGAGTGGCATCAATTCGCGATCCTGGGAGGCATCTTAATCACACTGGGTCTTATTCGCATCGTGGCCGTCCGCTATAGCCCGGCGCCGCCGGCGTTCACACAACAATCTAATCAACCAGGAGGTACGTATGCCTACAAGTTCTCTTCTTGAATTAGCTCCGGACGTTCACCTATTCCGACATGAGAGTTCACATGGTGATCCTCTCGCAGCAACGATTCTCGACCATCTCGACGAGCAGGCCGTCATCAGTCTGGATTCGCTCATCTGCCTCATGCCCCAATATACCTGGAATCAAATTTTCCACACGGTCGACCAGCTCGCCCGATCCAACAAAATTGTCCTTCGCCGTCACGGATTTGACTACACGCTTTTCTCGGTCCATTTCGTGGCATAAACGCATCCTTCCCCCGCAGACGCTCACCGCACCTCGTTCTATACACTTATCGGGCAGGCAGTTGAGAATCCGGACCTGCCCGGAAGGGGTCTCCGCTCGATAGGTTCAAACTGGTTGTCTGATGCCGGCTTCTCAGCGCACATCTCTCTCATGCAGTGGACCGTTGCTCTCTTGACTGTCTTGTCAGAGGGTCTGCAATTGAACCAATCGGTTCACGAGGCAGAGGATTCAGATGATTCTTCTAAAGGAGGGGAGGTCAACCACAACCTAAGGGATCAGCGCGTGTTACTGCTGTGCAAGGCCGGCTTTGAAAGATGCCGGCGGAGTGGTGTGCCGAATGATCTTGCCCTCCACGAGATAGACCACCAGCTCGGCGATATTCGTCGCATGATCGGCCATCCGTTCGAGGTATTTGGCAATGAAGGTGAGGCGAATCGCGCGCGAGGTGGTTCGGGGGTCTTCGAGCATGAATGACAAGAGCTCCCGGAATAACTGGACCATCAAATCGTCGACGAAATCGTCGTCCGTGAGCACCTTTCGCGCGAGCGCGGCATCCTCCTTCACAAAGGCATCAATACTTTCCTTCACCATCGTCCGCGCCCATTTCCCCATGCGTGGAATATCGATATAGGGCTTTAGCTGTGGCTCATCGTTTAACTCGATCGCTCGCTCGCAGACGTTCTCCGCCAGGTCACTGATTCGCTCGAGTTCACTGGCAAGTTTCATCGCCGTGGTCACCAACCGGAGGTCTCGCGCGGCCGGCTGGTGAAGGGCTAAGAGTCTGATGCAGTCTTCATCAATCTCCACATCCAACGCGTTCACCTGGTGGTCTCGCTCGATCACCTGGTGAGCCAGGGTCGTGTCGCGTGTCACCAGTGCGGTGAGGGCCTTGTCGATCTGATCTTCCGCCAGACCGGCCATTCGCAAGAGCTTGCTCTTCAAAGCTGCGAGTTCATCGTCAAAGTGGCGTTGTGTCATAGGTTCAACCAAATCGTCCGGTGATGTAGTCTTCGGTCTGCTTCTTGGAAGGCGTGGTAAAAAGTTGCTTCGTGAGGCCAAACTCCACCAGTTCACCCAGGTACATGAACGCCGTCCAATCGGACACCCGCGCTGCCTGTTGCATATTGTGCGTCACGATCAGGATTGTGACACGACGTTTCAAGTCGAGCAACAATTCCTCAATACTGGCCGTGGCCATTGGGTCGAGCGCCGAGGTGGGTTCGTCCAAAAGCAGCATCTCCGGGTCGGTAGCTAAGGCACGGGCGATACAGAGACGTTGCTGCTGGCCGCCGGATAGGGACGTCGCCTGTGCGGGTAGCCGATCCTTGACCTCTTCCCACAAGGCTGCGTTCCGCAAGGCCTGTTCGACCTTCTCGTCCAGTATCTTCCGTTCGTTGGTTCCACGAACTCTCAGGCCATAGGCGACATTCTCGTAAATGGACTTGGGAAAGGGGTTGGGCTTTTGAAACACCATGGCGATCCGCATCCGCACTTCGATGGGATCGACGTCACGAGCCAGGATATTGCGGCGATCGGGGTAGAGCAGAATTTCGCCCTCATAACGGTTTCCCGCATAAAGATCGTGCATCCGGTTAAAACAACGGAGAAATGTAGATTTTCCGCAGCCTGACGGCCCGATCAATGCCGTAATTTGATATTCTGCGATGGGGATCGACAAATTCTTCAGCGCCAAACGACTCCCATACGAGAATCCGAGGGCTCGCGTCTCTGCCTTGAGCGGCTTGGGCCAATCCTGCGCAAGGGGCAATTCATCGGGATTCATGCTACCAGTTGACCTGCTTTCGCATACGATATCGCAAATAGATGGCGACCCCGTTCATGGTGAGGGTCATTCCTACCAATAGGACACCCGCAGCAGCCGCGTTGCCCGCGAAGTCCTCGCCCGGTCTCGACACCCAGCCGAACATCTGAATGGGCATCACGGTAAAAGGGGACAATAGCCAGTCAAACGAGATATAGGGCGGGTGTGTCGAGATGGGAGACGGAGGTAGAAAAGCAATGAAGGTAAGGGCGCCAATCGTGACGATGGGGGCTGTTTCGCCGATTGCCCGGCTCAAGGACAGGATAATGCCGGTGAGGATCCCG
>JBBRRM010000248.1:0-5061 GCA_038275915.1 Nitrospirales bacterium | reverse complement strand
CTATCACTTCCCACAAAGAGCGCTGATTGTTTCGCAATGGCTACAAACTGTTTGATGGTGGTACGGCCTGCCATGATGATGGGACTACTCTTCGCCATCTGTCGAATATGTTGCGCGAGATCCATATCCTGTCGGCTCCCTCCGATCAACACCTGGCAGTGGCACTCGGTCGCAAGACGATCGGCCAACGCCGCGAACCGCTCCGGAGGCCAAGATTTAAACCAGTACCGGGCGCCGGGCTGCAATATCACCATCGACTGCGATCGCTGAATGCCGAGTTGATCCAACACTTGATCCGCACTCTTCTCTTCTTCTGGCGTCAGCCAAAGTCGTGGATTCTCTGAACCGGCTGGAATATTCAGGGGCTTGAGCGCTTCCAAATCCCGGTCAATCCGGTGCCGCACACCCGGCACAGGCTGAACCACTTCCGTGTAACATTGCCCTCGCCAACGATGCTCGTCGTTGAACCCAATTCGAACCGGCGCTGCACTGACCCAACTCAGAAACGCAGACCGGTCGCCATCCGTCAAATCGATCACCGTGTCGAACCGCCGACGACGCAGCCCGACGATAAGCTGCCATTGTGCTGCGAGACTCCCCTTATCGAGGATCATGATGTCGTCCACATCAGGGTTTCCGGACAACACGTCCTCGGTCCCACGATTCACCATCATCGTAAGCCGGACCTCAGGCCGTGCAGCCTTGATGGCACGTAGGGTCGGCGTTGCCAACAAGACGTCACCGATGTAGCGAAGCTTGATAACAAGGACGTTACGCACGACACACCCGCTCAGATCTGTGGCATTCAGGAACACAACTCTTTGTACAAGGTAACGGTCTTAGCCGCGGCCTGCTCCCAAGAAAACTGCTTGGCACGATCGAATCCCTTAACCCTTAACGCCGCTCGAAGCGGTTCATCCTCAAGCGCACGGATCATCGCCTCTCCAAGCGCCCGCGCGTCTTGAGCATCTGCCAACACGGCCGCATCACCCGCCACTTCCGCCAGCGCAGTCGAATTGGAGGTGAGTACCGGCGCCCCACAGGCCATCGCTTCCAACACAGGCATTCCAAACCCTTCGTACAGTGAAGGGAAGACGAACAGATCGGTAGAGGAATATAATAACTGCAGATCGTTCGTCGACAACCGTCCTGGACACACTACCTTTTCCGTCAAACTGCGCCTTCGAGCCGTTTCCTGATAGTTCCCGAACGGGTGGATGGGCGAACCGACAAGGACCAACATTCTCGACCCCAGCTTCTTCCTGACCATTTCCGCCGCTTCCAAAAATATCTGATGATTCTTGCGCGGGTCTGCCCCTCCAATAAATAAGACATACCGTTCGGCCGTCAGTCCGATCCGTTTCCGCAACTCCGCCATCGCAGGATCATCCCGACGTGGCACAAAATCCTTCGACACTCCGTTGGGAATCACCCTTATGTGCTCGCGTTTCAACCCGTAGAGTTCCACGAGTTCTCTCGCGGAAAACTCAGACACCGTGATGGCTTTTCTGGCTCGCAGCGCGGTTTGTCTCGTCTTGAACGACGACGGCCATTGGCCCAACATTTTCTTCGAGTATTGGGGGTTCCGGTCCAGCCACAGATCGTGGATCGTGACGATTCCGCCATAGCGCCCAACGGTCTGCATCCGAAAGTTGGTCCCATGGTAAAGATCCAACCGGTCGGATGAACCTCGCTTCTGCATCCCCCATCGGCTCGACTTCATCCACTCTAGTCGTTCGACGCCCGGCCACGATCCCACAGACTCAGGCTGCTCAGCGCCCGGCCTCGCATAGGCCACAAAATCGATTCCCTCTTGCTGCGCCAACATCGTGCGGAGCAGGTGATAACTGTGCCATCCTACCCCGCCCAGATCGCCCACCATCGGATTGGCATCAAAACCGATTCTCATCCTCGCCCCTTCTGTGCTGCTAATACCTCACCATATAGACATTCCATCTGCGCAACAGACGCATCGAGACTAAATCGCTCGTGCGCACGCGCCATCCCACGGTTGCCCATCTGCTCTCGTCGGACGCGATCCTGCAGGAGCGACACCACGGTTGCGGCCAATGATTCGACATCTCCCGGAGGGACAAGCAAGCCGGTCTCCCCCTGCAACACGACTTCGGGCAGGCCCCCCGTCGTGGTCGCCACCACGGATTTCCCCATTGCCATCGCTTCGACCACCGCTAGACCGAAGGCTTCCTTGAGCGAGGGGTGCACGTAGAGATCCAGGGCGGAGAGATAGGAGGCGACGGATTCTTGGAACCCGGCAAAATGAACTCGGTCCGCAATCCCTTGCTCCACCGTGATCGCTTTCAATCGTGCACAGTATTCGGCTCCGCCGCTCCCAATGATGAGATAGTGCACAGACGGCACGGCGGCAAGAATTGCAGGGAGAGCATCCAACATCACTTCATATCCCTTGAGCGGCAACAGGTTGGCGACGGTGCCTAGCAGCAGGGCCTCACGGGGGACTCCATGTTGTGCTCGAATATCCTGATTCCCTTCCGAAGACACCTTGACTGAACAATCAACTCCACTGTAGTGCGTGCGAATCCGAATAGGCGAGACACCGCCAGTCAGCATACCCTGCTCAACCTGATGTGACACCGCGACGACATAGTCCACTTGGTCCAAGGCGTACTGACGCACCTTCCTTGGCTGAGTCTCCTGCCGGATATGGGCGATGATGGGTATACGATGGGACAACCCGGCCACGGCTCGAACCGTGTGAGGAACCCACCAGAGGTCATTCACATGGACCAACGCCGGCTGGACGTCCGCCAGCAGCTTGCGCAGACGACGCACAGCCGCGTACCGGCTCACGAGTGAAGAGACTTTTCTCCAGGGCGGCAGGTTGACTGGATAGGCAGGCACATCCTGCTCCAGGGCCATCTCCCGCAGGGGACCAGTTCCGGGACACGCGAGGGCTGGATACCAGATATGACGGTCCAATTTACTCAGGAGTGCGATCAGATCACGCTCAGCCCCACCAATCGATTCGATCCCGTGCACGTAAAGAATTCGCGTGCCCACTACCTTGCTTCCGGATGAGACATGGCTCCCCGAGTCAGGTCCCACAGCTTGGCATATTTCACAAAGGTGTACATGCTGGCAAATACACAGACAATGAGTCCGCGCATTCCATCTCGATATCCCTGTTTCAATGCATAGGTTTTGACAAAGACCACCAGGGGACGGAAGACCAGGTCAATCCAGCGAACCGTCCGAATCTTCTTGGCCTTCTCCTGTGCCGCCAGAGTGGTATAGAGCCCGAATTTCTTGAAGTGATCCTGAATACGCCGCTCAGTGTAATGATCGAGGTGCCCGACCAATGTTCCAGTCTCTCCATCGACGAGGAGATTTTCATGCACCGCGACATCGTTATACTGTGCCATTCCACGCCGAAACAGGCGCACTTGATAATCGGGGTAGACCCCGGCCCCTCTTACCCAGGCTCCGTAAAAAAAGTTCCTCCGTGGAATCCGATAGGCCACGGGAGCACCCAGCCTCCATCGCTCAAGACAGGTCAGCACCTCTCCACGAAGTTCCTCAGTCACTCGTTCGTCCGCATCGAGGATCAATATCCACTCAGACGAGGCCTGTGCCATCCCAAAATTCTTTTGCAGGCCGAATCCAGGCCAGGGACGCACGAATGACTTGGCGCCCCACGCCCGCGCTAGATCTATGGTCCTATCGCGGCTTTCCGCGTCGACCACAATCAACTCATTGGCCCAATGAACCGATTTCAGACAGTCTTGGATATTAGCTTCTTCGTTCTTGGTGATCACCACGCACGCTATGGTGGACAAACCGGAGGCACTGGTCATGGCGGCACTCCACCGGGCAGCAGTGTCGCCGCCTGCTCAAACTGCCTGCGGTACTGACCGACTACGCGATCGGGACTGGTCCAGAGCCGGCGCCAAGCCGTGGCGCGATCCAATTCCTGAACCAATTTCTTCACAGGTTTCACCACATGCCGAGTGAGCCGCTGCCCGAAGGACGAAGTCGAAAACTCCTCTGGCTTACACCACAACTCGGCCTGCTCGGCCTGGCTCCACTTCCGGTCGATCGTCCATCGTTCATGGCTGCAGGCAAACGGCTCCCGCTTACTCTTGATCGTGGCCCGGATAAAATGATGCACAAACGACGACCCCACGACCATGCATCGCGTCACATCCCCGACGACCTGCTCGCGCTTGCGCAAGGTGTAGTACAAGTCCCAGTCAGCGGACTGAATCCGTTCGTCCAAACCACCGAGAACGTCATAGGTCGATCGCCTGATCATCACGCAGGACCCGATGATCCCGTCGAGCATTGTTCCGGCAAACGCACGGTGCGCCTCCCCGCAATAGCGCTCCCAATCGCCATACATCGCCTGAATCATCGTTCGCAGCTGATCAATGCCCTTTCCGCTAGAGAGTCGTCCCTGCCCGATCGCCGCCCATCTTCCCTGCATCCAATCGGTCAAGGAGGCAGTCGGCATCATTTCCAACCCCAGTGGCGACGCGGCATCTAGACGATGTCGTTCCATGGCTTCGATCAAGAATCCGTTCCAGTTCGGCGCGACATACAAATCATTGTTGATGTGGCACAAGAACTTTCCGTGTGCCGCGCGGGAGCCGAGATTCATCGATTCGGGGTAGCAGAGATTTCGATCGTTGCGGATTACCTGACATCCGTTCGCCGCGAAGAACTCTCCCGACCCGTCGGTCGAATGATTGTCGATGACGATGACTTCGTACGGACCGGTCGTGTACCGGCGAATCCCTTCGAGGAAGAGCTGATTGTGACCCAGCTGATTATGCACGGCGACAATGACGCTCAGCATGATGCGACTCGTGACCAGCCCATGTCGTTATCCTCGGAATCCACGTCTGGCGATCTCCAGATAAAACCGCCAGTTGAGCCATCGATTTCGCCTTGGCCCCCATCGGCGTGCTGCACGAATCCGTTGCTGCATCACAGAGGGGTGTTGACCAGCAAACTCTTTCAATACTGCATAGTCTTCATACTGAAACGTTTTTTGCCGGTACAGCGCCGCTTGTTTCGGAGGTG
>JBBRRM010000247.1:0-5062 GCA_038275915.1 Nitrospirales bacterium | reverse complement strand
CCTGGCGTTCGATCAAGCTTCGACATCGTTCCCACATCATTCCCGGACCAAAACGAGGATAGTGAAATTGCTCGATCAGCGACGTGAGCGTCGATCCATCCATCCCCTGTTTGGATCTGAATAGCGCGTTCTTGACGGCTTGTTTGAGAGATAAATTTTTGATCCGTTGTGCCGCCCAATCCGCCGAGATCTCCGAACAGGGAATGCCCCAGACTTTTTCTGTATAGGCCTTGAAGAAGATACTGTAGAGCCGATACCCGAAGCGGTTGGACACCCATTGCTCAAAAGTCTTTTCGTCGTGAATATGAAAGAATTTGGCCTTTACGTAGCTGAGGCCAATGAGAAGTGATTCGATTGGTCCGAGACCGGCCAGCGCATTCAGCGGTTTCAAGGGATAGTCGAAGAAATGCTGGTTGTAGTAGATGCGTGAGATTCGTGGCCGAAGTAGAAACTCTTCCCCGAGAATTTCATGCCACAATTCATTGATCAAAGGAACCTTGGAGAAGAATCGATGGCCACCGATGTCAAAACGATACCCCCGATAGTTGACGGTTTTCGATATGCCCCCGACCTGATCGCTGGCTTCGATCACCGTAGAGGAAATGCCGCGTTTTCCCAACTCATAGGCTGTCGTCAGCCCTGCTGGTCCGGCACCGATGATGACGGAAGACTCCCTACTCATACGCGTTTCTCTCCCTGCGATTCTGAACGGTGCCCTTCCGGAGGAAGCAGTGAGGCCGGTCTCCCGAAACCATGACCACGCCTAGCGAGATGGCGCACCGTCCCAATCGCGAAGGCAACCCCGCTATAGAGAAAGTAGAGCCAGTGCCAGGGAATGGTTTGGGCTGCGAATCGGAGCCCTCGCTTCTCCAGAAAAAACCGGTAGAGCCGGACATTGAGGACGAAGAGCATCAGCCCCATGGCAGAGGCCCCGACCAGAAGAAAGGGCTGCCAGAGGGTCAGCACCAATGCTCCGAGAAGACCAAACGTCAATATGACGCTCGCGCGCCCGGAAACATCTATATTCAAATCGTTCACTAGACCGCCTTCTCGATGTATGAGCTGGGTCCAAGGCAAGGCTCGTTGAAAAAAATCGGCCTGTAACATCTATACGATGGTCCAGCGTTTCCAATGCTTGACCTGGAGCGATTTGCACAGCCGAATCGTATACCCGGCTTTCCTGATGCGATACCCTAGTTCAATGTCTTCTATAGAGGGCTTCGTGTACGCTTCATCGAACCCGCCCATCGTGAGGAATACATCTCGACGGATCGCACCGCAGGCTCCCCAAAATGTTGACGCTTCCTCGCGACCATTTTGATGCACATAATGATGGAGTAGGTTGCGGTACTGGGAAAGAAAGTTTTGTTCTTTTGGTTGATCATCATACGACCCGATAATGGCCGCTTCTTCACTATGCTGAGCAAAAATCTCTTTCACCCGACCAATCACGTTCGCAGGAACCGTCACATCGGCATCGACGAAGAAGAGAATGTCCGACGTTGCGCTCACTGAGCCACGGTTTCTGGCACGACCAGGTCCGCCTGGACTAGGAAAGCGATACACGGTCATGCCGGCTGCCTCTGCAAACTGCGAAGAGCCATCAGTATCTCCATCGCCAACCACGATGAGTTCATCCGGTGGAGGCACGGCACATCGTATCGAGTCCAGACTCGCACGGAACTTTGGACCCCCATTATAGACGGGAACAATCACTGCGACGGTCAAGGATAAAGGATTCAGCGTTGGTTTCCCCATTCTGACATGTCACCTAGCCAGTGGTAGAGAGAATCACCCGGAGCCGCATGGCGTTGCTTCCGCCGGCAAGCATGCCAAGAATATGAACCAATGAATTCTCGATAGACTAGACGATGCGGCCTAACACAACAAGCCCACCGTGAACCGGGGGCACACCTACGAAGGAGGGGCAGCCACCAGAGGCTTCTCTACTAACCGCTCTCGCACCACTCCACCCCCCTCTGCCGAGAGGAGGGGCGAATCCACGGTTTTAGCCTCCCGGGTCTTCCTGGTAAGGACTGAGTCACCTGCCGACCCCCAGGCAAGACGGTCAATCCGATAATTAATTTGACAGACGCCTGCACCTTCTCCGATGAATTAAAATTTATCATCTTGTTGTTCGTGAACACTAAAAGCAGCCGGCAACAACCGTCGATAGGGTCCCACCATCACGAAACGGATCATTCCATAGGGCTGAAACCCACACCGTTCATAGACGCGGCGGGACGGCTCATTTTCTGGCACAACACCCGTCACAGCTCGCTGAAAGTCTTTGGCGCCAAAGTACCGCATCATGTGCGCGCAAAGAGCGACCTGGATCGAGAGACCGCGAAAATCCGGCTCGGTGAACGATTCATAAAAATAGATGCTGTTGTCCGGTAACGGCATCACAAGTGACACATAGGGGGACATATTAATTCGATGGGGGGTTGCCCAGGCAACCGCAATCAGGCGGTTCTCGTAGCGTGCGGCAAAACAAGTATGACCGTGGCTGAAGCGATTATGGATCAGCGACTCCTGTTCTTTGGGTTGCAGCTGGAGATACTCAGCCATGTGGGTGTCATCCAAACTGTCGATCGTCACGTCCACCCGAGGCGAGATCATCGGCATCCGCCTGTCTAACGTTCGCTCCAGCAACAAAACTCGCCGGTACACAGTAGCCGCCAGAATCTTAAACCACACCTGTTCAAGCCGGTCTTTCCAATATTTTACGGTAGGACCACCGACGACCCGACTGTTTGGCTTCGCTACTTTGCTAAGAGATTTCTGGTTTAGCATGTATTCCTGAGAACCTTTGGTACATGTCTTCAACGTCTTGCCGGGAGCTTCCCGAAAACACGAGATCGCACATCCCGTGAGCTAACCGCCCCGTGTTGTAGGGGATGACTCCACGCCCTCTACAGGGATCGAAGAAAAACCGACTGTGCATTTCTTGCAGTTCAGAAAAGGTGGTTGCCTTCGTTGTTGTCTTGGCCGACAGAAAAGCCGCGATGAGAGGACTCGAACGAACCGCCTGCAACGCGTTCAGACGCTCTATCAAAAATACAGGATAGGTTGCCCCGTTTACTCTTGCATTCATCTCGACGAAGATATGTTCGTGCTCCCCTGTCTCCGGATGAACATATTCGACGAAATCGAAGCCGGCCAAGCCGGTGAATCCCTCCGTCTGTAGCCAGGAGGTAAGCTTCCGAGCTGAACAGATGATGTCAGCAAGTGTCTTGGCGTTTGATGGATACACGTTGCCCTTATGCTCGAGACTCTTGTCCAGCCGCTGATCGGTGGCGCCGACGCACCAAATTGCACCGGCGTCAGGCTCCACAAACATCTGGACGTTTGGGCTCGTCACGATATCGAACATCACTTCCACGAGATAGATATGATGAACTTGTTGCGCGACAAATGTTTTTAGCTTCCATGCGATGTCCTCGGAAGGCCCCTCGGCGATGAATGTCCCTGATCCCCCAACACCATGCGTCCCCCGCACAATCACTCTTCCGGTGTGAGAAACATATCGCCCGATAGCCTTTAGTAACGGAGTCACCTCGACGGGGCTGCTGTCAGAATGTTCATTGAGCTCAACAATCTCCCCTGGGGCCATAGGGATAGCCAGTTCGCGTGCCTTGGCATGAGTGAGATGTTTCAGGTTGGCACGCGCTACGATGTCGGCATTCCCACCCAGCACAAGGACCTGCTTGCCCAGCACGTCCTCCAATGCTGCGCCAAGATCAAATTCGGCAGACGATGCAAGGTACGGAATCAGCACAACGCGGTTACGGTCAGGAATCAGTTCGCGGATCGTACGAAGCAGCTTTGGGCTGGAGAGAAGCATGCTCGCAAGTGTTTTGTCTGGGTCATCACCAGACTCAGCGTCGAGTTCTATAATGCGATCGCCTTTGGGACCAAGGCCTAAACTCGACAAGTAGTGAACGTAACGCTGATCAATGTGGCCTGCGACACAGACTATATCTTCCGGTCTCGCGAGAATCATCGCTCGCTGGTCGAAATGCTTGTACCCAGGGAGACCCCTCTCAAGGGCGGCTTTATGGATCGACGTGGTGATGTGGTGGGTAAAAATATGTGTGACCTCGGTGTCCTCGATTGTACGAAGGATAGATGTGATTTGGTCCATTTTCGTTCACGCCGACCACAGTCGCGGACGAGTATCGTTAGGGATAATAGGCCGTTGGTCCCCCGTACCGCTCAATTGAGCGCCCTCCGATTCCGGCCTATCGCTTCTTGGCTTTCATGAATAACAGCTCCCAATTCATGCGGCACGCGTTTCCTTCGACGGAATAGCCCAGGTGCTTTCGAATACCCTCGACTACCTGGGCAGAGTCTGCTTTATCTATTCCGAACAGCATTTTGCAAAACTTTCCCATGGCCTGATGAGAAACAAATTTCCAGTGAAATGGAATCAGCGAGGCTTCCATGATCGTAAACCCGCTCTGCGCGAACTCTTCTTGGGTTTTGGCATGGATATAATTGCCTCGGTGTCCCATCGTATTGTGCTCGTTGACAAAACCGTCCAAGAATTTGGAGACTGCCGACTGGGCTTGCACATCAGCAACAGTGAACGTGCCTCCCTGCCTCAATATTCGATAGGCCTCGGCGAAGAACAGCTCCCTCTCATCGACATGGTGCAGCGCGGCCAGGCTGATGACGTTATCCACGGAACCGGTCTCGATAGGAATATCCTCCAAGGTTGCCCGCAACACGTTTGAAGCGCCATTAACCCGACAGAGGTCAGCGAACACCGCTGACGTTTCGATATGGAGAAACGATACGGTGCGATCGACGAAGTTCCTCAAATACCCACCGCCAGAGGGAACATCACAGACGATATCTCCGTCTTTCATGCCGGCCACGCGGACGACATGATGGAATTCCTCTATTCGAGCCTGCGGATACAGAGTCATCGCTTGATGATACAGATGCCCCCTCTTTTGAAAGATATCGCGGTAGGCTTCAAACATTGGTCACCCAGTGTTCTTCGTGCCCACGTCACGCTGATCGGGCCACTCAAATCCGTCATACGCTGATCGAA
>JBBRRM010000246.1:0-5116 GCA_038275915.1 Nitrospirales bacterium | reverse complement strand
GGAGTTACGCCAGCGGGCCGAAGCGCGCGTGGGCTCCTTTTCAGCCGCGTTGGCAAAGGCTCCGCAAGATATTCAGGGGTTGGTGCATGAACTGAATGTGCATCAAGTCGAATTAGAAATGCAGTACGAGGAGCTGCAGTGCGGACAAGAACAGGTGGAAGAAAGCCGGGATCGCTATGCCGATCTGTATGAATCGGCGCCTGTCGGATTTTTCACCCTCCTCAAAGATGGCACGATCGTGGAAGTCAATCACGCCGGCGCCGCGTTGATGGGGGTGGCGCCATTCGACCTGAAGGAGCGACGATTCCAATTGATGGTCGCCATGAACGACCGCGAAGCCTTCACCACGTTTTGTCAACGTGTGCTGGATACCCAGGAGCCTGGTTCGTGCGAAGTGCGACTTGAGCTTCCCAAAAGCGGGTCGGGGGACGATCAGAGGCGCCCCCCGCTGACCGTCCTCATCCAAGCTGGGCCCGTCAGAGCCGGTCTGGGAAAAGGAAGACACCTCCGTGTAGCGGCCATGGACATCACTAAGCGCAAACGGGTGGAAGAACAACTGCGGCGGAGTGAAACCAATCTGGCGGATGGGCAGCGAATCAGCCGGACAGGCAGTTGGACCTGGAAGGCTTCTTCCGAAGAGTTGTTCTGCTCCAAGGAATTGCTACGAATCTTTGGGCTGGAGCCGGGGACCAAGCCGTCGCATGAAGATTTCTTGCGGATTATTCACCCCGAGGACCAGGCGCGCGTCAGGGATTCCTTCAACCGCGCGTTACGCGCTGGGACTGAGTACGAAGCCAAGTACCGCATCGTCCTCAGCGACGGCTCGGTCCGGCACATCAGGAATCTGGGGCATCCCCTATTGAACCAGTCGGGCAGGCTGATCGAGTACGTCGGTACGGCGATAGACACGACGGAGCGCCAGCGGACCAAGGAGGCCCTGCGGGCGAGCGAGGAACGCTTCCGAAGTTACTTCGAACAGGGACTGATCGGCATGGCAATGACTTCGTCGACCAAAGGAATATTGGAAGTCAACGACGAGCTGTGCCGTATCCTGGGCTATTCGCGAAGCGAGTTGCTGCAAAAAACCTGGGCAGAGATGACGCACCCGGGCGATCTGGCCGCTGATGTCGCTCAGTTCAACCGGATCATGGCGGGCGAGATTGACGCCTATACCATGGACAAACGATGGATTCGCAAGGATGGCCGGACCATCGACACCATCATGACGGAAAAATGTGTGCGCCGGGCCGATGGTTCGGTGGATTATTTCGTCGGGCTGGTGCTGGATATCACCGAGCGCAAGCGTGCGGAGGAGGCATTGCGCCAATCGCAGTCGGAACTTGCACTTATCGAGCGAAGGAGCGTAGTAGGTGAAATAGCGACCTCAATCGGGCACGAGGTCAATCAACCGCTTGCCGCGATCATGACCAACAGCCAGACATGTTTGCGTTGGCTCGCCGGAACGAAGCCCGATTTAGGGCAGGTGCGGGAAACGCTGGAAGACATAATCCATGACGCGAACCGGGCCAGCCAGGTCATCGCACGCATCAAAAGGCTGGTCACGAAGACCCCTCCCGAAACGCCGCTTGAGCGAACGTACGGGACGTTCGTGAGGAGCTTTGCCGTGCCGGATGATGCCGACGCCAGCTCCTTGTCGATTCCCGGAATCTCCCCATAGCTGATTTCCGCCGCACGGCTCAAGTTCCCCTGACGTTGTGCCTGCTCTGCTGCAGTCAGGAGTGTTTCGCGTCGTGCTTTCGGTGGTCCCCGAGCGGGCATACGCGCTTTCCACTCGTCCTTGGGACCGACGGCGCCGGCACCGTCGCCGCCGTGGGATCGGGCGTCCGCCGATTCCAGATCGGCGACCGGGTCTATGCCTATAGCTTCGACAATCCGAAGGGCGGCTTTTATGCCGAGTATGTTGCTGTCCCGGCAGACAAGGTTGCGCACGTACCCAAGCGGCTCGACCTTGAGCATGCCGGCGCGATCCCGACTACGGGGCTCACCGCGCTCCAGGGTGTCGACGACGCGCTGCACGTGAAGAGCGGCGAGACCGTCATCATTCACGGTGCGTCCGGCGGCGTGGGGACTCTCGCCATCCAGTTCGCAAAGCTGCGTGGTGCCAAGGTATTCGCGACGGCTTCAGGTGAGGACGGTGTGGCCCTCGTGCGCCGCTTGGGGGCTGACGAAGCGATAAACGGACGGTGCGCGGACCTCGCCGCCGTCATCAATCCCTTTGCACCGGACGGCGTTGATGCCGTACTCGCGCTCGCGGGGGGCGATGCGCTCATGCGCTGCCTCGATACACTTCGATGCGGCGGGCGATGCGCGTATCCGAACGGAGTCGAGCCAAACCCGAAGAAACGGCGGGGCATCGATATCATCTCCTATGATGCGGTCGCCGGCATCCGGGAGTTCAAGCGTCTCGGCAGTATCGTGGAGGCCATGAAGCTCGAAATCCCGATCGCCGGCTCCTACGCGCTTACGGACGCCGCGAAGGCGCACGAGCGCCTCGCCATAGGACATGTGCTCGGCAAGATCGTGCTTCGGATTGGGTAGGGAGTCACTGAAGAGGCAAGAGCGCGAGGGTAGAACGGTTATGCCATTAATTCGTTGCCCATCCTGCGGCGCGGCCAATCGGGTACCGCAGGAAAAGATCGACCGGGGCCTTCAACCCCTGTGCGGGCAATGCAAAACACCTCTACCTCTTTCCCGCGCGCCTGTGATGGTCACGGATGCTACATTCGAAGCGGAGGTCGGACGCTCGCCGCAGCCGGTGCTGCTCGACTTGTGGGCTCCGTGGTGTGGACCATGCCGAATCATGGCCCCGATACTCGATGAACTGGCATCGGAGATGGCGGGGCGTGTGCGCGTCGCGAAACTCAATGTCGACGAAAATCCGGTAACGGCGTCTCGCTTCAGCGCCCGTAGTATTCCGACTCTGCTGGTTCTCAAAGATGGCCGAGAGATCGATCGCCTTGTCGGGGTGCAGCCGAAATCAGAAATCGCGCGCCGGCTTGAACGACTCCTCGCTTGAGCCCGGTCATGTCTCTGATTTGTCGTTTGTCTGCGTACTGACATGACCATGCCGCATCATCGAGCTGTGGCATCCTGAAGATTTGAAATCGACAGCGTCGAGATCCGCGTCTTCTGCTTGGATATTCGTGAAGAGATCAGAGAGGGACACGTTGAGCGCCTTGGCGACTTTGGCGATGCTCATCAGAGAGGGGTTACGGGCTCCTCTCTCAAGGTCAGCCACATAGGTGCGGTGGAGCCTCGACCGAAATCCCAAGCCCTCTTGCGAAAGCCTGAGGTCTTTCCTCCGTGATCGTATTGCTGCCCCGAGGGTGAGTGGCAGATGATGTGGTAGCTTAGACTTCACCTTGCGTGAGCGTCCTCAACGAATGTTCAAGAATTCTCAGGGTTTGTTTAAGGGCTGCCCGACTAGCACTAATTGGCTATGATTCGTCTCTTGCTCTACAACCCTACAGCAAAAGGAAAACAATCAAGGAGCGGCTGAAACCCTATCAGGTAAGAAAAGGTGTCAGGACTTCCCTGACAACGGCGGGGAGCAGATGGTCCTGCTAGAGAGGATTCGCGTGATCGCGTGAACCGAGCAGGCCGCAGTCCAGCGCAAGGCGTACCAGTTCGGCCCGATTCCTGAGTCCGAGCTTCTCCATCAAGCGCTTGCGGTAGGTTTCAACGGATTTGACACTCAGCTTCAACAGATTAGCTATTTCCTGATTGGTATGCCCCTCTGCCACAAATTGCAGGACCTCCCGCTCCCGCTCACTCAATAGCCGGGTGATGGCATCGAAATCATCTCGGGTGCGACCTGTCGGCCGTAGGCGGGGTTTCTCGTCGATGGCATGCTTCAAGGTGGTGTTGACATAGACTCCGCCTTTCACCACCGCGCGAATGGCAGTGAGGAGTTCCGTGTCTGCAGCGGCCTTGAGGACGTAGCCGACTGCTCCCGCAGCCAGGACGGAGCGAAGATAGGCTTTGCTGTCGTGGGTCGTGAGAACGAGCACCCGTGTCTGCGGGCCGGCCTGTCTGATGCTGGCGATGGCCTGCAGGCCGGTTCGCCCGGGCATCGCGAGATCCAAGAGCAAGACATCCGGCCGCAGATCTCGTACGAGGTGGACGGCCTCTGTTCCATCCGCCGCCTCGCCGACAACGTCCATATCCGGCTCGGCATTGATGAGCAGCCTCAATCCGGCCCTCAGGACCGCGTGGTCATCAGCGATGGCGATCCGTACTTTCATCCTATATTCCCGCCAGAGGAATGTTCACGTAGACGGTCGTCCCTTTCCCGTGCGCCGATTCAATCGACAGGGATCCATTGAGCAGGGTGGCGCGCTTCCGCATGCCATGGATTCCCAGATGCTTCGCCATGCGTGTCGGCTTGAGCGCTTCGTCCACGTCGAATCCAAGCCCATCATCCTCGACGAGCATGTGAATTTCTGACGGTGTGCCGCGGAGGATGATGCTGGCGGATGTGGCATGCGCATGCTTGGCGATATTGGTGAGCGCTTCCTGCGCGATGCGATAGAGCATCGTTTCCACAGGATGCGGGAGGCGTCGGCCTGTCAAGCCGTCCGAGAGCACGTCCACCGTCACACCATAGGTCTTCACGAACTCGTCCGCATATTGCTCCAAGGCCGTCTCCAACCCAAAATCATCGAGCACATGCGGGTGGAGTCCGAGGGCCAGGCGTCGGACTTCCTGCAGGGCCTTGGCCGTGAGTTGGCGCAACTCCTCCGCCTGTTTGCGTGCCGCCTCCAATGTTGGCATCTCGTCGATCTGGCGAAGGCCCACCAGCAAGGCGGTGAGTGATTGTCCGGTCTCATCATGGAGTTCCCGCGCCAGGCGCTGTCGTTCTTCTTCCTGTGCTGCCATGACCCTGTCGATCAAGAGTCTGCGAATGGTGTCGGCCTGCTTCTGCTCGGTGATGTCGGTAACGATGCCGCAAATTGCGTACGACTGTCCCTGGGCATCATGCAGGGGGAATTTGTACACCATGCTGGTATGCGGCCCATCCTCGTGCTCTGCAACCTCTTCAAACTCCAGGGCTCGATTTTCTTCGAAGACCCTCCGATCATGAGCGCGAAAGGAG
>JBBRRM010000245.1:0-5130 GCA_038275915.1 Nitrospirales bacterium | reverse complement strand
GCTCCACAACTCGCAGGAATCCGGGGCACGATCGCGCGGCTGTCCGATGATTTGCACGATCTCGCATACAAACTGCATCCCTCCTTGCTTGAGCATGTGGGCTTGGAGATTGCCGTTCGAGATCACGTCGCCGAATTTACGAAGCGGACCAGGTTGCCCTTGACGTTCAATGCGCAGGAGGTGCCCGAGACGATCTCGCCGCAGGCTGCCACCAATCTCTTTCGCGTGATGCAGGAGAGTCTGCAGAATGTGCTCAAGCATGCCCAGGCCACCGACGTGAAGGTCAGGCTGATCGGCTCAGCCAAAGGGATTGGCTTGTCGGTCAGTGATAACGGCAAGGGATTCGATCCGGAAAGCAATCAAGGGAGTCGGGCCGGGCTCGGTTTGGTCAGTATGCAGGAGCGAGCGCGTCTGTTGGGCGGCTTTTTTCGGATCCATTCCCGTTCAGGACAAGGCACCAAGGTTTGCGCCTGGATTCCCTTTTCTCCCGGAGAGGCATGAAGAAACCGCGCGTCATCATGGCCGACGACCACTCCTTGATTCTGGCTGGCTTGCGGAAGCTGGTGGAGATGGACTATGAGGTCGTGGCCACGGTGGAAGACGGGCGCGCGCTGATTGACATGGCGCAGAAACTGCGGCCCGATCTGATTCTCATGGACATTTCCATGCCGCTCTTGAACGGGCTCGATGCGGCCAGGCAGCTCACGAAGCTCGTACCAGAGAGCAAGTTGATCTTTCTCACCATGCATGCGAGTGCGACCTATGCGACGGAAGTCTTCGAGGCCGGTGCCTCCGGGTATCTCCTGAAACGCTCCGCGGCCTCCGAACTCAGCCAGGCGATCACGACCGTGCTGCGAGGTCACCACTACCTGACACCGCTCATTACGAAAGATGTATTGGAGTCGATCCTGAAGCCCTCCACCGGGGCGCGCGGCAAGTTGGTGTCGACGGCGGCGCTCACCCCACGCCAGCGGGAAGTCTTGCAGCTGGTCGCCGAGGGTCGGGGCACGAAGGAGATCGCCACGATCCTCGGCGTGTCGGTGAAAACGGTGGAGTTCCATAAGTCCCGTATCATGCAGCAGCTGGACCTTCATACGACGGCCGACTTGACCAAATACGCGATCACTCACCGTATTACCGGCCTCTAGCCACGCTGAGAAATTGGCATTCCGCTCGCCAGGTTGACTAAGACCATATCTCTACTGACCCTCTGGTAGGATTGGTCTTTTACTCAAGGGGTCTTCCTAGTTTCCCCTCATGGGTTAAAAGCCTACTGTTCCCTCTCATATGCAATGGCGAAATGCTGAATAAGTTCCTCGGCCTCTCAAGCAGGCGTCAGGTATCCCAATACAGGCCCGGCGCGAGTCGTACGACTGATCCCGCACGTCTGTCGCTTCAGCTCATCTTGCGCGGTTCGAGCGGCTTCCGTGGACACAGTTCTATGGTGCTACACGGATCGACCGGCGAACGCTTGGCCCGATGGCGGTTCCAGAACTGGAGATTGGAGGAAAGGCATGATGAGGCCGCGGATCCTACTTGCTGACGACCACCCGGAGATGCTGGACGCGTTACGAACCATCTTGGATGAACTCGGGAATGTGGTAGGGATGGTCACGGACGGTGCAGCACTTTTGGAAGCGGCCCAACGGCTGGAGCCGGACCTCATCTTCACGGATATTTCGATGCCTCGTTTGAATGGCCTCGATGCCACTCGTGCCCTGCTGGCCTGTGCGCCGCAGAGCAAGGTAGTCATTTTGACAGTTCACAGGGAGGCAATCTACGTGTCCCTGGCCTTCGATGCAGGAGCCCGCGGATATTTGCTCAAACGATCCGCAGTGGCAGAACTGCCCCAAGCCGTCCTCCATGTCCTGGCAGGTGATCGGTATATTGGACAGGGTGTCGCAGTGAGAGAGGAGTGGGCGGCTCTCGACGGAGACGAGGCGTCGTCGTGGCAACCTGAATTCTAACAAGGTATCGGACAATCAATTTTCAATCATGGCGAAAAGACCATATCGCACAGGGCGTTCAATAACTCTTCAATAACTCCGTTCGACAAGGCGGACGTCAGGCCGGAAGTGAGCGAGGCAAGGAGGACCTTGAATCTTGCGCTGAAGAAGCAGATGTGCAGTTCGCCTGTGAGACTTTTTCAGATGCCTTGAGACTGCTGGAGTCATTTTCCGAGAGGAAGCCCGAGCGGGATTGCATGTAGGCATGTCCATGAATGTGAAGGTCATAGGCGACGAAGCGATTCTGGACGCGATGCGCGATGCGTTGTTTCAGGAGCCCGTCTTGCAGAACTGCACGACACAGGTGAAGCGTGATGGGATGTGGGAAATCGCCCGGGAGGCGACCGGGACGCCGCAGGGGGTGATTCAAGTCTCTGTCACAGAAGGAGTGGTCCTGCTTGATGCGCATGTTACCAGCCTTATCCAGAAGCGTCTCGCCGGCGTGCTGGCTTGGTGGATTCCAGGGATTCGAGACGTCATCAATGGCATGGACGTAGTCCCTCTGCAGGAAGATTCCGATCAGGAAATTGAACAAGCGGTGCGGCTCGTGTTGGAAAAGGATCCTTTTGTCAACGTGGAGCGTATTCGTGTGAGTGTGAAAAATGCTGTGGTCACGCTGGAGGGAGCGGTGCCTGCTGCGTCGCAGAGTGAGATAGCAGAACTCGATTCCTGGTACATCTTCGGCGTGGATGAGGTCGACAATCGTTTGGGGGTTCGTGCGCGAGAGAGGTGAGGCACAGACGTGGGGGAGGCCCGCCCTTGAACGAAGACCGGTCCCCTTGTAGATTGATAGGAGGAACTGCATGGGAGTGATGCGGATCGACTACCGCCAGATACGGAGGCATCGCGATGGAGAGAAACAGATTGTTACTGTGGGGTTTATTCGCCTGGTACCTGCTGCTGTCCGGCTGGACTGCCTATGGCCCGGTGGATCGGGAGTTTTGGGCCATTGCCAGTATTCTTCCGGCCTGTCTGGTCGTGGGATTGATCGTCTTACATCGATGGATGCCGCTGTCGCCTCTCTCCTATGTGTTAATCACTCTCTTTCTGAGTCTCCGCACGATCGGCGTCCATTACACCTATGCGCAGGTTCCGATCGGCGCGTGGATGGATCAGACGTTACACCTCGGGCGTAATCACTTCGACCGTGTCGTGCATTTTAGTTTTGGTTTCCTCCTGGCCTATCCGATAGAGGAAGCCTTCCGGTTGCTGGCGCACGCGCGAGGGTGGGTGCTCTACTATCTGCCGGTCATGACCATCCTGGGATTGAGCGGCCTCTGGGAAATTGTAGAATCCTGGGTGGCAGGGGCAGTGCATCCGGAGTTGGGCATTACCTACCTCGGTTCCCAGGGGGATATCTGGGATGCGCAGAAGGACATGGCCGCGGCCCTCTATGGAGCCGTGCTGTGTGTGACGCTGCTCATGATTGCGCGCAGCCTGCACAGGCCTGTTGCCGCCCTCGCATCGCAGGCCGTCGCCCCCGAATCCGTCTGACATGAGCACGGGAGTCGTGGATCGGAACCGGGCGGGAGGGGAAAGCCAACGTCTGCTCCTGGGACTCCTGCTCGTCTATGGGCTGTTCTGGGTGTGGTTGGCCATTGCGCCGGTCAATCGTCGTGATTGGCTGCTGGAGAATCTGCTTGCTCTGACGGTCGTAGCAGTCTTGATTCTGACTTACCGGGGGTTCCAGTTTTCTTTGACTTCTTACTGTCTCATCGGCCTGTTCCTGACGCTTCACGCCATTGGCGCGCACTATACCTATGCGGAAGTGCCATTCGGATTTTGGCTCAAAGATCTGCTTGGATTGAGTCGCAACCCCTTCGATCGCATCGTCCATTTTGCCTATGGTGTCCTGCTGGTATATCCCGTGCGGGAACTTCTCATACGCGTAGCAGGGGTGAAGAAAACTTGGGCTTCGTACCTCTCTGTCAGTGCCATCCTGGCCCAGAGCGGGTTTTTCGAGGTGATTGAAGCAGTAGTCGCGAGCATTGTAAGCAAGGAACTGGGGAGTGCGTACCTGGGAACCCAAGGAGACGAATGGGATGCGCAGAAGGACATGGCTGCGGCATGGATCGGAGCACTGCTCGCAACATGTATCTCCTTTGGCATGTCACGGCTAGCACGACGGTATCCGCTCCTGTCGGTTTTTCGTCCCTAATCATGCCTCTGTCCACGGCATGACGGTGCATTCATTTCTTCAAGCCATCACCAAACCGGGAGGCTTCAATGACACCCAAGAAACAAGCCCCAGACATCTGGTCGAAGGAACTCGACCGCCGGCAGTTGTTGAAAGCGCTTGGCGTGGCCGGATCGGTTCTGGCTCTCAAAGGCCCGCGAGGGCTGGCGGAAGCCATAGAGCCGGTGTCTGCCGGTGAAGCGGGGGGACGGGGTGCGACCACCACCCTCAAGACCGGGGAAGTCCCCAAGCGCATGCTGGGAAAGACGGGGGTGCAGGTCTCGGCTCTTTGTTTTGGTGGCGCACATTGGGGCAAAATAGAGAGCGAGACCGAAGCCATTCGTGTGTTGCACGAAGCACTGGATGCGGGGATCACCTTCATGGATAACGCGTGGGAGTATAACGGTGGACGATCCGAGGAATTAATGGGTAAGGGGCTACAAGGCCGCCGGCAACAGGCCTTCCTGATGACCAAAGTCTGTTCGCATGGACGAGACAAACGAGTCGCGCTGCAACAGCTCGACGAGTCGCTCAGCCGTCTGAAGACCGACTATCTCGACCTCTGGCAGATTCACGAAGTGGTGTATGACGACGATCCCGATCGGCACTTTGCCCCAAACGGGGCAGCCGACGCCCTACTCGAAGCCAAGAAGCAGGGTAAGGTGCGGTTCATCGGCTTTACCGGCCACAAGCACCCGAAGATTCATCTCAAGATGTTGGCGCACGACTTTCCGTTCGATACCTGTCAAATGCCGTTGAACGTTTTTGACGGTACCTACCGGAGCTTCGAGCATGAAGTGCTGCCGGTTCTCACACAACGGGGCATTGCTCCCCTCGGCATGAAGTCGCTCAGCGGTAACGCGGAACCGATTAAGCAAGGCATCGTCACCGTAGAGGAAGCCCTGCGCTATGTGTTGAGCCTTGCTTAATCGGTTCCGCGTTACCGCT
>JBBRRM010000244.1:0-5153 GCA_038275915.1 Nitrospirales bacterium | reverse complement strand
GTGCTCCCGCAAGTTCCACAGCCGTTTCTCCCACCATGCCATCACCGGAGCTTTAAGGTACTCAGGCTTAACAAAGCCAACAGGATGGCAATGATCCACAGGCGCACCACGACCTTGGGCTCCTCCCACCCTTTCATCTCGAAGTGATGATGGATGGGCGCCATAAGAAAAATACGCTTCCCGCGCGACTTGAACGAGATGACCTGAAAAATGACCGAGACTGCTTCAATCACAAACACTCCGCCTACCATGAGAAGCAGCAACTCGTGTTTGCTGATCACCGCAACCGTGCCCAAAGCCGCTCCCAACGGAAGAGAGCCCACATCCCCCATGAACACGGAGGCGGGATAGGTGTTGAACCATAGAAAACCCAGACTCGCTCCCAGAATGGCAGCCGTGAATACCGCCAGTTCACCCGCCCCTTCGATGTGCTGAATGAGCAGATAGTCGGACATGAGCCGGTGGCCGGCGACATAGGCTACGATCGTATAGGCCAACGCCGCGATCATGACCGGTCCGATCGCGAGCCCATCGAGACCATCGGTCAGGTTGACGGCATTGGAACTCCCGACAATAACCAGGACAGCAAAGGCAACATACAACCAACCGAGATCCGGAACGATATTCTTGAAAAACGGGATACTGAGTTTGGTCGTATAGCCGGGCAGAAAATAAAGGACCAGGGCAATCATCAAGGCCACCGCGATCTGTGCCAAAAATTTCTGTCCCGCAGATAACCCCTTCGATTGAGCTTTGACGAACTTGAGATAGTCATCGACAAATCCAATCGCCCCGAATCCCAACGTGGCGGCAAGGACAAGCCATACATACGGCTTCGCGATATCGGCCCACAGGAGTGTCGAAAGGACCACGGCGAAGAGTATGAGAATCCCGCCCATGGTGGGTGTCCCGCTCTTCGCCAGATGACTCTTGGGACCGTCGTCGCGAATCTGTTGGCCCAGCTTGATCTCTTGCAACTTCCGGATGACCCACGGAGCCAGCACGAAGGCGATCAAAAACGCTGTCACGGCCGCATAGATGATCCGGAAACTCAGATACCGGAAGACGTTCAGAAACGAATATTCCGTATGAAGCGGATAGAGCCAATTGTAGAGCATGTCGTCGTTACCTTAGAAAATGAGCCCGTGCGCCGGACCGACTCGTGCGTGGAATGGACGTCGACTCCTTACGACGCCTGCTTTGTGACTGCCCTCATCCCCGTTAGAACTTGCACAACCTGTTCCATCTTCATGCCACGAGAAGCCTTCACCAACACCACGTCACCCTGTCGCACGATTCGCTTGAGGTGATCGGCTGCGGCAGCCGCATCGATGACTTCGTCGATCTGCGAGCCTGCCATCCCCCCTCGTCTGGCTCCTTCTGCAATGTCGCGACCAGACGTTCCGCAGACGATCAGGCGCGATAGACCCTGCGAAGCAAGAAACTGTCCGACGTCCCGGTGCATCTGGCTTGTCTCGGGGCCCAGCTCTAACATGTCTCCCAGCACAGCAATCCGTTCTCGTGCAGGAGTCCACTGCCCCAGTAGTTGGAGCGCGGCTTTCATCGAAGCGGGATTCGCGTTGTAGCAATCGTTGATGATGTGGACGCCGTGATGAGTCACCACCTGCGACCGCATCGTGGCAGGGCGGAATCGGCCTAGCCCTTTTGCAATCATCGAACCGGACAGATTTAACGCAGTGCCCACCGCCGCCGCCGCAAGCGCATTGGTGACGTTGTGGCTACCATGCACCTTGATTCGAACAGTGGTTGGGCGACTCTTACCAGGAAGATGCAGCCGAAAGGTCGTGCCTTGTCGAACGTCGGACGTGACTCCGCTCGCGCGGACATCGGCCATCTCCGAAAATCCAAACGACATGACCCGGCATTGCGCCCGCGCGGCAAGGTAGTCGAAATAAGGATCGTCGGCATTCAATATCGCCGTGCCATCGGCCGGAAGCATGTCCAACAATTCCGCCTTCGCCTGGGCTGAACCTTCCATGCTTCCAAAGAACTCGAGATGATCAGGGCCGATATTGGTAATCAGCCCGATCGTGGGACGGACAATCTCGCAGAGCCTGGTTGTCTGCCCTTGCTGATCCACCCCCATCTCGATGACGGCCGCTTGATGACGAGCCGTGAGCCGGAACAGGGTAGAGGGGACGCCGATCCGATTGTTGAAGTTCCCCTCCGTCTTCAATACCGGCCACCGCTGAGCCAACACCGCCGCCACCATTTCTTTTGTCGTGGTCTTGCCGTTGCTCCCCGTCACCGCGACGACGGGGATATGGAACCGACTGCGATGATGAGTCGCTAGTTGTTGGTAGGCAAACAAAGGATCACGCACTCCGAAAAGAAAGGGTGCAGGTCGACCGTCGATCCGTCGCACGGCCGCGGATTTCATCGGAAGACGGTATTCATCGTGAACGATCGCTCCGGCTGCACCCTGAGCAAGTACGTCCGGCACGAACTCATGGCCATCGAATCGATCGCCTCTGAGCGCCACAAACAGATCACCGCGGCGAACCGATCGAGAATCCGTACTGATCTGTCTGATACGGCGCCTCCCCGATACGGGGTCCTGGCTCGCGAGAACTTTTACGCTGATGACTTCTCGCAGTTCCTCGACCGTAAAGAGTCCCATCGATTCCTCATCCTGCGCGATCCTGACAGTGGCCTGGACTTTCACGCGCAATCCCGCAATTGCTGAATCGCCTCGCGAGCAACCTCACGATCGTCGAAGTGAAACTTCTGAGTCCCGATTATTTGATAATTTTCATGCCCCTTGCCGGCAATGAGCACCATGTCGCCGCGATGCGCCTGACGGATAGCGGCACCGATAGCCTCACGGCGGTCCGGCACCGAGTGATACTGCACATGACTGCGACGTTCGAGCGCCTCACGCACGCCAATTTCTACCTCACGGAGAATCGCGCTCGGGTCCTCGGTTCGAGGGTTGTCAGACGTCAGAATCACGACGTCACTGTATTCCACGGCAGCGCGACCCATCTTGGGCCGTTTCCCCCGATCCCGATCACCACCGCAGCCGAACACCGTAATGATCCGCCCTGTCTTCAATGCCTGGGCTGCCGCGAGCAATCTGAGCAGTGCATCTTCCGTATGGGCATAATCAACAACGACGGTGAAGTCTTGTCCGGAAGAAACCCGTTCGAAGCGACCTGGAACATTGGTGATATGGGCGGTCGCCTCGCAGATCTGATCGGCCGTCGCTCCCTCGTGCAGCGCCACTCCGATTGCCGCCAGCAAGTTGTAGACGTTGTGCTCCCCGACCAAGCGGCTCTCGACGGTGAACGAACCTGCGGGTGTTGCCGCCGTAAAGGTGGTCCCGGCAAGCGAGAGTTGCACTCGTTCCGCCTTGAGATCAGCCTGAGTTCGTATCGCATAGCCCCAGACCGGCACAGGACAGGCTGCCCGGATCGCGTTTCCTCGGGAATCGTCCATGTTCACGAGGGCGCGCTTCCCAGACTTCTTTCCTCCGGCCAATCCGGTGAACAGTCGCAACTTCGCCTCGAAGTACTCATCCATCGTGTGATGAAAATCGAGGTGGTCCTGCGTGAGGTTCGTGAAGACCGCCACGTCATATTCACAGCCCGAGGTCCGGTCTAACGCGAGAGCGTGTGATGACACCTCCATCACTGCAGCAGTAAGTCCGCTTGCGACCATCTTCGCCAAGAGCTCTTGAAGGTCGAGAGCACCTGGTGTCGTGTGTGAGGCCGGCAGCGTCTCCTGCCCGATCTGGTAGCCCACCGTGCCGATCAATCCCACCCGTCTGCCGATCCCTTCCAGTAACGCTTTGCAGAGATACGTTGTCGTCGTCTTCCCATTCGTTCCCGTCACGCCGATCATCTTCAGATGGGCGGATGGATTCCCATGAAAACGGCTACCGAAAAGACCGAGTGCCTTGCGCGAATCTGCCACCAGTGCGAACGGTAGCGGCCCTGCCGTCACAGGCGACTGAGCGATCACCGCGACTGCTCCGGCCTTGATGGCCTGCTCGACAAATCCGTGACCATCGACGCGCTCCCCTTTAACGGCAACAAATAGGCTTCCGCCCCTCACAGCACGCGAATCGTCCGCAATCGCATGCACCGAGCGACTCATATCGCCTCGCTGCTCAAGAATTTCGACCTGGCCACGAAGTGCCCCGAGCAACTGCGTGACGGTGATGGAATCGCGGGCCATAGCCTCTTAGTAGTCCTTCGTCGCCAGAGCGATTTTCACAGTGTCCTCTCTGGACACTCCGAGATAATTGAGCACCTGCTCCCCCACTCGCCGAAAGACGGGCGCCGCGACAGCTCCGCCCCAGGCTTCGCCTTGAGGTTCATCGATGACCACAATCATCGCCAGCCGTGGAGACTCTGCCGGTACATACCCGACAAATGACCCGACAAACTGCGTGGAAGAATAGGCGCCGGTTCGCGGATCGATTTTTTGCGCGGTTCCGGTCTTGCCCGCCACGCGGAATCCAGGAATAGCCGCCTTTGTTCCCGTTCCATTTGTCACGACACCTTCCATCATGGTCGTCATCGTCCTGGCCGTATCCGGTGACAGGACTCGCCGCCTTACTTGAGGGAGTACTTCCTTGAGCAAGTGACCCTTCTGATCACGGACCTCGGACACCACATAGGGCTTCATCATCACGCCCCCATTGGCGAGCGTCGCTACCATCGATCCCATCTGGAGAGGTGTCACCCCCACCTCTTGTCCCATCGAAATTGACGCCAAGGATCGACGACCCCAGTCTTTTGGAGCCTTCAGGAGTCCGTTCACTTCACCCGGCAGATCGATTTCCGTCCGCTGACCGAATCCAAATGCTTGGAGGTAACGATAGAGCCGTTGCTCCCCGAGAGCCATTCCGGTTTTGGCGGCGCCGATGTTGCTGGATTTCTGAATGACTTCAGAGAACGTCATCCACCCCAACTTGTCATGGTCATGAATAGTCGTATTCGCGATGACCATGTGGCCGTTTTCACCGAAGACCATGGAATCGGGCGTCATCACTTTTTCTTCAAGCGCCGCTGCCGCAACGACCACCTTCATAGTCGACCCTGGCTCATACGTATCGGTCAGAGCGCGATTGCGCCATCGATCTGGCGTTAAAGCGGCGACGACATTCGGATCGAATCGTGGGCTGA
>JBBRRM010000243.1:0-5154 GCA_038275915.1 Nitrospirales bacterium | reverse complement strand
CTACATGACAAGCGCGTTATCATCCGGGCCGACTTTAACGTCCCGTTGGACGATTCGCTCCAAATCACCGACGACACCCGCATTCGCTCAACCCTGCCGACCATCAATCGAGCCGTCGACGATGGCGCCAAGGTGATCCTCTGTTCGCACCTAGGCCGACCGAACGGAAAGTTCGACCCCAAACACAGTCTGGCGCCGGTGGCCAAACGCCTGGGGCGGCTCATGGGCAAAGACATCCTGTTTGCACCCGATTGCATCGGTCCGGCGGTGGAAGGGCTGGTCTCCAAGATGAAGTCGGGCGACGTCATGCTCCTTGAAAATCTTCGATTTCATCCGGGGGAAGAGAAAAACGACCCGGCCTTTTCAAAAGCCCTGGCGGCCCTTGGCGATGTCTATATCAACGACGCGTTTGGCGCAGCACATCGGGCCCATGCCTCCACCGTCGGCATCACCACATTCATTCCCGCCTCGGCCGCCGGCTTCCTCCTCAAGAAGGAAATCGAATATCTCGAGGGAGCAGTCGAAAATCCTGTGCGGCCGTTTGTCGCCGTTCTCGGCGGGGCGAAAGTGTCGGGAAAGATCGGAGTCATTGAGAATTTGGGAAAACGCGTCGACAAAGTCATTATCGGCGGCGGTATGGCGTTTACTTTCTTAAAAGCGAAGGGAATGGAAATCGGCAACTCACTGGTCGAAAACGACATGTTAGACTTTGCGAAAGGCATCGAGGAGCATGCCCTTTCACGAGGCGTGAAATTCTATCTGCCGGTCGATTGTGTCGTCGCGGCCAGCCGCGAGCCTGGGGCGGAATCGAAGATCGTCCCGGTTCAGGAGATTCCCAAAGGGTGGTCTGCACTGGATATCGGCCCGGCCTCCGTCAAACTCTTCAACGAAGCAGTCCAGAACGCAAAGACGATTTTGTGGAACGGACCGATGGGCGTCTTTGAAATCGATGCCTATGCCCGGGGCACACTTGCGATGGCTCACGCGATTGCTGACGCTTATGCCCTCACGATCGTCGGCGGCGGCGAAACGGCTCTGGCCGTGCATCGAGCCGGCGAATCTGAAAATATGTCGTTCATCTCGACGGGCGGCGGCGCCGCGTTGGAATTGCTCGAAGGCAAACAACTCCCTGGTTTAACCGCGCTCCCGGATCGGATCAAGTAATCGCCTCGTCGCTGAATTCACACCCTCTATCATTACAATCGAGACAGCTGTGCGCAAACCTTTCATCATCGGTAACTGGAAAATGAACAAGACGGCCTCGGAAGCCGTGGCATTCATTCGCGACCTCTGCGAACGACTGTCTGCATCCGCTGACGCCGACGTCGTCATTGCGCCACCCTATACGGCCCTCGAATCGGCCCGCATCGCCTTAGGTCCCTTCTCCTGGATTGCCCTCGGTGCACAGAATGTACATTGGGAGACGCAGGGGGCTTTCACCGGAGAAGTGTCCGGTCCGATGTTGCGCGATCTGGGCTGCCGCTATGTGATTATCGGCCACTCTGAACGCCGTACGCTCTTCGGCGAACGAGATGAGGATATTCGAAAGAAAGTCAGGGCGGCGCTCATACACGGGCTCTCTCCGGTCCTTTGCGTGGGAGAATCGTTAGCAGAACGTGAAGGAGGCCGAACGGAATCGGTCGTCACGTCTCAGCTTGCCGGCAGCCTGACAGGATTAACCGTCAAGGATCTTGCGACCATCACGATCGCCTACGAACCGGTCTGGGCCATCGGCACCGGACGAGCCGCCACTACCGAGCAGGCCGTGGCCGTGCATCGCTCGATCCGCTTGTTCGTGGAGACCGGCTGGGATAGCGAAACGGCATCGACCATGAGAATCCTATACGGCGGAAGCGTCACGCCTCAGAATATCGAGACGCTCCTCGCCTCGGACGCGATCGACGGAGCCCTGGTGGGTGGGGCTTGTCTCAATCCCGAATCATTTGCTACAATTGTTCGCGTTGCCCGGATCCGGCGTGCCTAACTGATCGGAGTGCCATGTACACTTTTCTCGTCGTCATTCACGTATTAATTTGTTTTCTCATGATCGGCGCGATCCTCTTGCAGTCAGGTAAAGGCGCTGAGATCGGTGCGTCGTTTGGAGGCTCCAGTCAGACTGTCTTCGGCAGCCGAGGTCCCGCCAATTTCTTGAGCAAATTCACGGTCGTCGTCGCTGCAGTCTTCATGCTGACCTCACTCAGCCTGGCTATCTTAGCCAAAGAACGAACGTTTTCTTCTACGGTCATCGATCTCAAAAAGAAAGAGACCTCTCACACCGTCCCGGAAACCCCGGCCGCTACGCCGGCAGCCCCAGCCGCTGAAAGCCATGCTCCCAGCGACTCTCCCTCCAGCGGACACTAGCAGGAGGCTGAAAAGTCCGCCAGCGTCGTTCTCGGAACGTTCAGACCCTCAACGTACTCCAAAGTACGCCTCGGCCCTTCACTCACTGCAGCCTTGCTGAGTGGCCACTTTGAGCATCCTGCTAACGCAGTCTCGATCAGCCAAGATGCCCCCGTCTTGGAATTCAGGAGACAAAAGAGTTTTTCAAGGAACCTGCTTGGCATGAAACGAGTGCCACTGGCGCACGAGTAAACGCCTATGCACGCATGCCGTCCGCTATCTGATTGTTGAAGTTGCGCAGCGCTAAACGCGGGTGAGCCATGCCTCGTGGGAAATGTCCTCCCCACGCACGATGGAAAAGAAGGTCTTCTGCAGAGCTTGCGTAATCGGGCCTGGTTTGCCGGTTCCGATACGGCGATTGTCGATCTCCCGCACCGGCGTCAACTCGGCAGCGGTTCCTGTCACGAACACTTCATCGGCGATATACATATCATCGCGTGTGAATCGCTCTTCCACCACCGGGATATGTTGCTCCCGCGCCAAATCGATGACGGAGCTTCGGGTGATGCCCTCGAGAATCGACGTGAGCGGTGGTGTCCTAATCCGTCCTTTACGCACGATGAAAATGTTCTCTCCCGTCCCCTCGGACACATACCCCTCGGTATCGAGAAGAATCGCTTCATCATATCCGTCTGCTTTCGCTTCCCGCTTTGCGAGGATCGAATTCACGTAGTAGCCGGAGATCTTCCCTCTCGTCATCGAGACATTGACGTGATGACGAGTAAACGACGACACGCGGGCCCGCATCCCATGAGCCAGAGCATCATCCCCGAGATAGGTGCCCCAGGTCCAAGCCGCGATGGCCAGCTTGATTGGATTGTCGCCGGGATAGACTCCCATCGCTCCGTGTCCGATATAGACGAGCGGACGGATATAGCAAGCCTCCAGCTTGTTCACCCTGACCGTCTCGACGATAGCCTCTGCGACCTGCTTCTTGTCGAAGGGCATTTGCATCATGCCGATATGGGCGGAGTCGAACAAACGGTCGACATGGTCCTGGAGCCGAAAAATGGCGGAACCCGATTTCCCTTTATAACAGCGGATCCCCTCAAACGCAGCCAATCCATAATGGAGCGAATGGGTCATCACATGGATATGCGCATCCGCCCAATTGACGAACGACCCGTCCATCCAAATTTTTCCTTGGGGCTCAAGCATACGCAACGAAGTCGAGCATTGGGGAATCATCAAGCACCGAGAGCGGAATATAACAGCGGGCCGGAAGTAGCGTCAAGCAAACGGACGTGACCTGGTCTCCGGCAAGAATGAACCAGGAAGCAGTCTCTCAAGCGGGCATTTGAGGAGCTCGGATCTGCTGGTGCAATACATAGGCAATGTGCTTCGCGGCTAACGGATTGAGGAGGACGAGATCCAGACCAAAATCATACCCATCCACCCACTGAACCGTCGCCCGTTCAATTTCTATCGTCGGGCCATCGTCAGCCAGCGTGAGCCTCAACGCCATGTCAATACCTGGCTGAATTGTATGCTCACCCTGAACACGCATCCCCGATTGAGACAGATTGGTGACGACACCCTTCCCCACGCATTCTCTGCTGAGATAGTAGAGGACGCGCCAGATCGGAATGCGACGGTAGGGCCGGAGCACAAATCGAGCGCCTTTCGATTTAGAGAGACGAGGCTTCGATATTCCAGCCATAGGTACCTCCGATCCATGAATAGCTCTGCGCTATACATACGCCCCAGGAACCGGGGCATGATAGCCCCCGAACAGGTTAACTCGAAGGAGGGGGAGGGTAAGCGGCGGGCTTTCGTTGAGGGTGGACTCACAGGAAGCCCATGTCTTTACCTTGACAGGCTTCAAATCCCTATGTTACACAATCATCTTCTGTAACGGAGGCAGGGGCTTATGTACGCAATCATTGAGACTGGCGGGAAGCAGTATCGGGTTGAAACCGGGTCATTGGTCCAAGTGGAATCCCTTCCCGGCGAGGTCGGGGGGACAATTGAGCTCGGCCAGGTTCGGCTGGTTCATGGCGACAAGGGCATAGAAGTCGGACAACCGTTGGTCAAAGGGGCCACAGTCAAGGCCGAGATCATTGACCAGGGTCGAACCCGCTCTATTACCATTTTCAAGAAACAACGGCGCAAGAACTATCGGCGGACTAATGGCCATCGCCAAGGCTTCACCAAATTGCGCATCACCGGCATCGAAACAACCTAACGAGGATCAGTCATGGCAACAAATAAAGGCGGCGGATCAACTAGAAACGGACGCGATAGCAATCCGCAATATCTTGGGGTCAAGGCCTACGGCGGAGAGACCGTGAAGGCCGGATCAATCCTGATCCGTCAGCGGGGAACGAAGTTCTTTCCCGGTTTCAATGTGGGCCTCGGCAAAGACCACACCCTCTTCGCCCTTGTCACAGGGACCGTGAAGTTCGAACGCGGACGTGGACGGCAGAAGGTCAGCGTCTACTCCGTGCCCTCGATTGCATAGTACATTCTTTACCTCTTTCTCGTCACAGTTTCGTTATCGCGAGGACTCCCGGCATGAGTATGGGTGCGGCGGGATGTTCCTCGCAGATAATGCCTACACAGTCATCACCCTGAACGGTGCCCCGATGTTTGTCGATGAAGTCCGTATCCAAATCAAAGCCGGCCGCGGCGGCGACGGTTCATGTAGTTTTCGGCGAGAGAAATTTGTGCCACGCGGCGGTCCGGACGGTGGCGACGGTGGCCACGGCGGTCATGTTGTGTTTGAAGCGTCGCCTCGCATGACCACGCTCCTCG
>JBBRRM010000242.1:0-5208 GCA_038275915.1 Nitrospirales bacterium | reverse complement strand
AGACTCATGGTCATAGCAACGGACATGGCCGGCGGCGGTGCGACAAGTATTGGTTGCGTCATGATCATATGGACTGTCGGGATCGAGGCAGGCACTAACGTCATTTGTGGGCGCATGGGGATTGGTGGAGCTTCCGCCGATGTAGATGGGGCTTTTGCCGGAGGTGAGCCTCCTTGGAGGTCAAGCTTCTTCTGCTCAAGCGTGGCGACCAGGGACTTGATTAGGGCGATGCTCTGCTGTGTGTCCTCAGGGGTGTCCATGAGAAGCTTGTGGTGCCGATGCTCTTGGAATTCCGGTGATTTCTCGCCAAATGTGCGACGAATGCACTCTCGTAATTGCAACTCTGTTCTGGCCCTCGCTGCGTCGAGATAGGGGAATCCTTCTCGACCAAGGTCTTCCAGCTGTGCAAGAAATTCCTGCAGCTTTCCGACGCCACGACTCAACTCCTCAAGTGTGGCGGCTTTGGATCGAGAGCGGGACTGCTCTGATGTTCTAACTCGTGCCATAGCGTGTGGAGAAATTGTAGTCTGCCCCCTACAACATGGCAAGAAAACATAGGAAAGCGGACGGCAGGTCTGAATGTTGGCCGAAGTTTGCCAGACACGTCGATACCCGAACTCCTGTTCTACTTGAATGGAGTGTCCAGTTTCCTAAGCGATTGGTGAGCCCTGGATAGAGGATAGAAAACTTTGGATTTGCGCCGTGATCGCCGGTTCCATCGGGCCAAACCTGACTCCGAATGCTAGACCGCGCGTCCAGCGCACATACGCACAGGGGATTTGAATTGGTATCCCAGGTTCACTAATCAACAGTTGGAGAGCGAGGCGCATACCGGTATGGACTGGGTGGGTGCCGAGAATTTTCATCCCCTCCACCGAAAGATCCGTCATCGTTCCCTTACCAGTAAAGTTTTGACCGAGATACTCCACGACAGAGGGATTAGCAGGGCGGCTTCTCGGGTTCGAGGTGCCTCGCTTCGACACAAGTGCTCCTCCTTAGGATGGTTCGCTTAATCAGTATACGTGGTCGTGCATGACCGCAAACCTATGGATTCTCATAGAGAGGGGAAGGAACAGTATAAGTGCTGCGTTTCATCGTAGCGTACTTCTGCGGCTGACGGCCTCCGGGTCAGCTGCCGCGGTTGCCATTGTATCATCGGTGGTAAGTTGTCCAACGGTCTAGCGCTCAAATTGAGGGGCAGCCTGCAGTTGGGCTGTTCCTCTTGTACGCATGAGTAGGGCGCTACGACTTAGGCTGGTCGACGAGGACTGCAAACAACTCGTTGAAGTTGGCTTTCTCCGTTTTGATGAACACTCCCTTGTTGCCACCGACGGCAACCGTCATGTCACCGCCGGAGTAGGCCCAGCCCTGCTGGGGTATCCACTTCATGGGAGTCAATTGCGAAAAGGCACCAGCCAGCGTGTTGAACATCATCGACACAGTAGCGCAAAACTGAGCGGACATCGCCGCCATTTCGGGTGGCATATCCATGTTCGTCTTGTAGGCGATCAGTTTTCCGTCCGCCGTGAACTCGCCAGCCGCCACGACTCCCTCAATCTTGAGAAGCTCATCCAGTGTGGCCATTTTGCTTTCTCCTTTTGAAGAGGGCTAGAGAATAGACAATATGTCCGCTAAGCAGCATACTGCCTAACAATGTATTATCTGGCTCCGTATAAGATGCCATGCGTCCTAGATTGGGAGGATAATACCCGTTCGCTATCCTGTCAGAATTGTGACCAAAGTCCAAGTGTTTCTTCGGGGCTCTTCTCTGCATCTCATCCGCGCGTGGTCTCATACGGAACCGTATAAGACCCCGCGAACGCTCATCGGCGTCACAGCCTGTTGGAATGTTGATCCATCATAGAGTCACTGACTCCGTATCATCCTTTCATAAAGCGCCTCATACGTCGCAATAGACTTTTCCCAACCCAGATTGGCGCAAGCCCAGGTGCTGGCGCGAGTCGCGAGTGCGGCACGTTGCTCAGGATTGTTAAGAAGATGAACGACGGTATCGACAAATTGTTCGTTACTCTCGGCCAGCAGAATCTGCTCTCCATCCATCACATCGAGCCCCTCAACTGCCAGTCGCGACGCCACCACTGCTTTCCCGGCAGCAAGGGCTTCTTTCACTTTGACACGCATCCCGCCGCCCATACGAAGCGGCACGACCACAACCGCCGCGCGGTCGAGATAGGGTGTCACATCCGGTACGCGTCCTGTGACCACGATAGTCTCGTTCGCCAGCTCCCGTATCTGGGCGCTTGGTTGGTCTCCGACGATGTGAAGGCATACGCCTGGGATGTGCGCCTGCACGCGCGGAAAAATCGCACTGATGAGACGCACGGCGGCATCGACATTGGGAGGATGTCTAAAATTCCCAACAAATAGCAGGTTCAATGGTTCCTCACCGCGCGGGTTAAGCGGCTGTTTTGGAAGTACCGTCCCGGGCGGGATACATCTAATAGGAGGGGGCATAGGCGCATGTGCGAGCGCTTCTCGGTCCCTTTCAGTGAAGACGACGATGGCCTGGACCTGGCTGACGATGGTCCGTTCAAACCGCTCCCAAGCAAGCATGTCAAAATACTGGATCGCTCGTGCGATTCCTCGACTTGATTGCCAGAGGTCTCGAGCCGCAGATGCTCCAGGTTCATGCTGAACGAGCAGGCGCGGAGCTGGGCAATCGTCAAGAGAGGAAAGATATTGTCCCATCACGTGAAAGTCCACATTTACGATATCAGGTCGCCATGTTTCGGCGAGGACCCGAACGCGAGAATGGAATGCGGCAACCGAGCAACCAGCCACCCACAAAGGCCAGCCGCGAAGCAAAGATCTGATTCGTGCCCGCCCCGATGCAAGTGAAAAGCCGGGGTTAGGTCGCATGACCTCCTCGGCCAGCTCACAACGTTCTTGCAGGACAGGATCAAGCGGTGGATCAATGGGGGCGCGAAGATATACCAAAGCAATCCGATGGCGAGTCGATAGATGAGTTAGCAACTGGGCCACCGTGCGACCTCCCCCGTGCGTGGCGTCCAATCGGGGGGGGAATGGAAGCAAAAAAAGGAGTCGCCTGGTGCAAGGAGATTCAGGTTTGTTTAAACACAGTTTATCCAACAGGTAGACTCTCCCCTGTGGCAAGCGGGCGCCGGTAAAAATGCGGTCTCACCCAGACGCTCCGAACAAGGCATGCACGGCGGGCATCAGTGCCGACGATTGTGTCTGAAAAGTACTTTCTGCCATGCAGCTCTGTCTTCGGAAATCTTCCTTCGTCTGTTTACATCACGAATGAGAGTAAGACGAAGAGTGCCACCAATCCATTTGGCCAGCATGAGGATTTTCACCATTATGCTCATGATGCCAATGCTCCATCGAGAGCTGTGCCGTTGATAAAACAGATCTGTGCTGTGAAGCAGTTGAACTGCCATATCGGTGCGAAGTTGGTCGGTGCTTGCGCCTCCCACATGTATGATGGTGGTGACCGGTGTAAAGTGAATTTCCCAGCCGGCTTTCTTCATGCGGTAACAAAGATCGGCATCCTCAAAATACATGAAGAAGGATTCGTCGAATCCGCCCACTGCCTCAAATGCTTCTCGGCGCATGGCTAGGACCGCCCCCTTTACCTACGGAACTATGGCGGCAGAATCATGTGGCCAGGTGCGCCAATACAGTCTCCGGATTCCGGGGACATAGCGACGAATCAGTCGACCCAGGAAAACCGCCACAGAGCTATTTTCAAGGAATGTATCCAGTGGCTTTGGAAAGGCATAGCACGATGCTTGCAGTGTCCCATCGGCATTTACCAAACGGGGCCCGACGATTGAGGCTTGTGGATGCTCGTCGAGGTAGCGACCGAGGGCTGTGAGCGCTCCTGTTTGGAGCAGCGTGTCGCTATTGAGCAATACCACATACTGAGCGCTACAGCCCGCGATCGCCTGGTTTGCTGCTGCACCATAACCCAGGTTAGTCCGATTGCCATGCAGGCTTACCCAGGGATACTGGGATTTCACCATTTCCACGCTGCCATCCGATGAGTCGTTATCCACAACGATTACTTGGCTTGCCGCCTCTGGTCCGATAGATCCCAGACAGGCTTGCAGTTCCCGGCAGGTATTATAATTTATGATGATAATCGCAATAGATTTGTCAGCGGTACCGTAAGGATGGCCTGTTGCTGATATCATGCCAAAACTTTCTTTGCACCTACATACCGAAAGACCAGTTTCATGTCCTGTGCTGAAGCAAATCTTCGACTGCGATTACGTCAGTCCCTGACCCTTCTACGCGGCATCTGAAGGCGATATCATGGAACGCTTTTCCCCCCTCCAGAAGCCAAGCTCACCAAACCGACTCCTCGCTCGAAACGTGTTGACGATGATGGCACAGCCTTATCCCGAAAGTCTTCTGGAAGGGGGTGGATGCAGGAGGCAGGACAATCGGATAGCACAAACCTAGCGCCAAGCCCATGCAAATCTATTAGAGCTCCCAAGCTGCCAAAAGATGGAGTCGACGATCTGGACTGAGCGGACGACCTGCGGTTCACGAATGGTTTAAGTACAGATAATGAAAGACTCGGTGTGTTAATGGTTTTCCCATATGTACCGTGAAAACAACTGGCTTAGATGGTTTCTAGCTATTTCACGGGTTACGGTCGATTCGCATGCCTATTAGCACAAAGTTAGCATATAACTTCTATACTTCATTCCCTGTCCGCCTAACCGCCAAGGACACATCTTAGGAGCATCGCTGGGGGGGCGACGCATGCCACAAAGAAGCTTGGTGAATGGGCCAAGGATCGATTTACCGATGGCATTTGAAGGATTCAAATGTTTTCTACAAGTAAGAAAGGGGAATGGCTCGCCATCACTTCTGGCCGCTCGTAGGACCTAATCGCGTGAAGTAAGCCGAGGCTATTCTCCTGAGATGTTCGATGTAGGCTTGCCACTGCTTAAACCGTTTGTCAGCCTCAGTCTCTGAATCTGAGAAGACTAACCCCCGAAAGGCCGTAATGATGTCGGGGAAAAGACGTGTGATTCGGCGCGCTTCGTCGAGAGAGTGACGAGCCACATTGATCCTGGGCTTTATATTGAAGTGTTGGATAGCCTCCCCAACGGCGATCCAAATAGCGCCAGCGACCGGGATCGCGACCGCCGCGGTGGCAATGATAATGGCCGGAGATGAGATACCCGTCACCCCACCGATAATGGCTTCCGA
>JBBRRM010000241.1:0-5235 GCA_038275915.1 Nitrospirales bacterium | reverse complement strand
ACATTAATCGCACTCCCTTTGACCCGGGCATCGGCAAACAGCGCGATCTTGGCTTTCGACGTCAGCCACGAGTCATTGATCGGCGTCTTCTCATCGGCCTTGCCAAGCGCGTGCGCCGATCCGGCGATGAGGACCCCACCGATGACCAGAGCGGTGCAGAGTGTCACAACATACCGTGTGTTCATATTCATCTCCTTAACTGAAAAGTGAAATACATGACTCGTGAACCCTCGCTCTCTTCTAGAGGACTTCCTGTCAGCGCGGCTTGTCCTTCGTGGCTGCCGGCGTCGCCTTCTGATGCCACTGGTTCGCCCACTTCATGAGCTCATCTTTTTGAGCGCCATACCGCTCCTGAACCTTGCCGACGAACTTGTCGTAATTGGCTTCGATCTGCTTCAAATCATCATCGGTGAACTTGCCATACTGCTGTTTGAGTTCGCCTTTGAACTGCATCCATTTCCCTTTGAGTTGATCCGCGTTCATAGGATGGTCCTCCTGTGCAAAGTTTTGATCCCTCGACTTCACAGTGTCCGGTGTTTCATGCGGGAACACAGTCCGGCAGCCCGACCGCCCCGGACCCCGAGTGGGGCGCAATGACCACCAGAAACACAACAGCCCATGACACAAGGCATGCAGCCTTTCAGAGAAACTCTGGAGTCCGAACGACGGAGACTGAGGAATCAGTCACGCTGGGAAGGATCGGAAGCGCAAGAGACAGGACAGTCAGCGGAGTGTCACATAACAACATTACGCTAAGCGCAAGGCCTACGGCAGTCAAGCGGTATAATGTGCACTCGGATAGTCTATGTAACTGGCATGTATGACATTCGCTGGGATGGGAACAGAGTCTGTTGTGCACAACTACCCTATGACTCGAAGACCGGCAGCGGTCGGGTCACAATCTGATCAGGGTAAACCATTACTCGGTCAATAGGACTACATTCCCTAGGGGACGGTCTCGTGGAGGCTCAGGAGCAGCCTTGATACAAGCACGAGTCAATTTGGCTTCAGCGCCGAAATGGATGCCAAGAGAGCCTCGTAATTCCAGGGGTGCGATTGCTGCGCGCCGTCCTCTCGCGTGACGACGACTGAGAACGATTGACCGTCCGTGCTGCGGGTACCCTTCGCTGCGATTGGAGTCGCCTTGTCGTCATGTTCTGGACGCACGAACACGCGAATCTCTTGGCCAGGCTCGGCGCTCTCAATGCGTAAGCAATTCGATCGGTCTCGAAGTTCAAGGACGTACGCGGGTGATTCGAATTCGACCATTGCGGCTCCTCGAATTTATTTTCCATGGAAAAATACCAAGGCCACCTCAGTACTATGATTCCGTATGGGCATGCCCTGGTAGAGAACGCCGAAGTCGCCTTGTAGTGAGCGCCTAACCTCGTACGTGTTGAATGACATGGCGTTCAATTCTACTTTGACGAACCTGAATCCCAGTGGTCCGATACTGTTCCCGCCACGCGAAGCCCATCACGCCAAGGGTGATGATGGCGGACTTCCGTGGCTAAACGATTCGCATGACACGACTGCTTCCAGGAGCTACCACTCTCAGGGAGTCATACCCTTCAGAGCGGGTTCGAAAACACGACGTTTCCATTCCTGACCATCCCGAGAGGCGCCACTCGTTGCGCGGGAGGAGGGTGGAGGCGATTGGCACGCACCACATAGTCTTCGACATTCCCACAATTGACGCACCGTATAGCTTGGCACATGCGACCGGCTTTATCTCTCAGATCACTCCAGGTTTCCTGGACGAGCAGCCCCTTACAGCGTTGACAGAGCATCGGTCCTCCTTCGGTGTTCTTTGTCCCGCATGGACAACCCAGCGTACCTTGCATCCGCCGGACATCCTTCACACACAGGAGGAGTATGCCTAGAGGACCGATGACGGTCTGGTCACAATTGCTCAGGTTGGCAACGATATGGGAGACGATCCCCAGCAAGGCACACAGGCTCGGTCAGCCGGCGAGCGACCGAGAGGGGCAGCACGCGTAATTAGGGCGGATAACGAATATGCCTGGCTTGCTCGGCGGTGACCCTCGTTACGTGAGGCGCCGGGGAGCTGTTGAGGGTCTTGCTAGTCGTGCAAGACGATATTGAGGAGGGAACTGTGCACGTGGACGCCGCCGTTGTATTTGAAGAAGCCCAGTTTCCTGAACTTATTCATGAAAAAACTCACCCGTGAGCGTGTCGTGCCAATGATTTCGGCTAACATCTCCTGACTGATCTTCGGAATGATCGCCTCCGACTTCCCTTCTTTCCCGAAATGGGCCATGAGCAGGAGCACCCGCGCCAACCGCTTCTCGCTGGAATTGAACAGTTGATCCACCAAGTCCTCTTGGATGCGGATGTTGCGAGAGAGGAGATACGTCAGGAACAACTCGGAGAAGGCGGGTTCGTCATGGAGCACTCGGATCATCGCCTCCCTGTCAATGCGGACGAGAATGGAGTCCTTCTCGGCGGTCGCCGTGGCCATACACACCAACTGCCCCGCCAGACACCCTTCGCCAAAAAATCCGCCCTTCTCCAGGATCGCAATGATCGCCTCTTTGCCTTGCTGCGAGACCACGGTGAGCTTGACCGTGCCCGTTTGAATGTAGAAGACGGCATCCGCCGCATCCCCTTGAGCAAAGAGAATCTGCTTCTTAGGGCACGTCAGCTTGGTCTTCCCATTGCCGATGGTGGCGAGAAACGTTTGAGGGTTAAACCGCAGAGGTGGTTTGCGCACCATCAGACATCTCTTCTCAGTTATGGAATGTGAGCCGATCGTGAGTACGTAAGGAGGTCAGTAATTATGGGAGTGCGGATCTCATATGTCAATGTAGGAGGTACTCGAAGGTGGGTGTGGATCAAGCTAATGAGAGATGCAGGCACATTGTGGCGGCAATAATTTACTTAAGGAGATAGAGTCAAACCGTGCGCAATGCAGGCGGTGCGTTAGTAGGTCCCGATGGTTGTTTTATTGAACTCCCGTCAACGGCCACCATGGCGAGTCCAAAGACTAGTTCCCCTATATCCTGCTTCGAAAGATTGAGATCTCGGGCAATGTCCCCGATCGGAATGTTATCCTCTCGCAATGAAGTAAACACTTTTTCCCAACGCTGAGAGATTTCGCGTGGCGACTCTTCTGGCTCCCGCCTTCTATCTCCTCGGGATGCAATCTGGCTCGCCAGCATCCGCTACTGCCAGTCATTCAGGACACCAAGACCGTGGAGTCGATAACCCAATGCGGCTACAGACACGGTCCAGTGCTTCTTGAGCTTCACGAGTCGATCCAGCGTTACCATTGATGGACTATTGGCTAGGACGCTCCCGCGTGGCATCAAAAAGGCCGAGGCAAACGCATGTGCCATTAGGACACATACGCCGAGATCGATCGCTCTAGTCCCGCAGGTTAGTTGGCCCCCTTCGGAGTTACTTCCTTCAAGTCTGTCGCCTTTCCACGATCGCGGCTATGCTTGTCTCTAGAGGTACCATCCACCGAGCGACGAAGCTACGGAGAGCGATTAAAGAGACCATGGCAACCATACTTGTCATTGATGATCAGGAGCCCATACGCTCGCTCCTCCGTAGAGCCTTGGAAGGAGCTGGCCACGACGTGCTGGAGGCGTCGAATGGTCGTCTGGGACTGGACTTGTATCGAGAGCAATCGGCGGACCTCATCATCACCGATATAATCATGCCAGTGATGGACGGTCTTGAACTGCTGGTGGAACTGAACAGGAACCTGCTAGACGTGAAAGTCATCGCCATGTCTGGCGGACTGGAGAGCGAGGGTGCGTTACAGGTGGCCAGGCTATTGGGCGCTCGTCAGACCTTTCACAAGCCCTTAGATATCGAACAAGTACTCGATGCCGTGCGAGCCGAACTGGCACAGTAGATGAGGTGCCTGCCGTCCGAAGATGGTTCCCCTGCACGGTACACATTTCTCAACCACATCACCCCCCCCGGCGCTGAGCATACGAGAACCGCTGAGTTCTTCGCCGCGCATCAGGCGCTGCAGGGCGAGGGCAATCTCAGCGAGAGGAAGGGAGAGGTCCACGTGATCGTGACGGAGCGCATTCATCGGACTCCAGCGGAAGAGGATTGATTACTAAGGTTTTCCCCCATGCAATAGTGAGGGGCCAAAAAGAATGTTATTGGAGGTACGGCAATGAGAACACTCTTTATGACCCTCTTGATGATGGTCTTCATTCAGACCGGCCCGTCAGTTCGAGCAGACCAGGACATGAAAGTCACTCCCGTGATGAAAGGGGATGCAACGATTGTGGGGCAACGGATTGTCTATCCCAAGAGTGAGAAGGCGGAAATGGCATCGGTGATGGTAGAAATCCAACCCGGGAGAGAAAGTGGACGTCACATGCATCCCGTTCCGACATATGTACATGTCTTAGAGGGCACCCTGACGGTGGAATTTGAGGACGGTACTCGACAGCACTTTGAGGCCGGAAAAGGATTTGTGGAGGTGGTGAATACGTGGCACAACGGAAAGAATTTAGGCGAGGGGCCGTTGAAGTTCCTAATTGTGTTTGCGGGGGAAGAGGGAACACCAAATATGATCCGACCCGAAAAACATAAGACATCGGCCACGGCAAACTGATTGACAATCAGTTGTTTGGGGAAACCTTCGCAGAATCAAGCCACTGGTAGAACCCATCAGATCGATCTTTTAAGACGAGGGTAGTAACTCTTCGTCAGCTTTATACTCGCGCCGACGAGCAGAATGACGACCAGGATGCCGATGAGCCACCAGAGGACACCCATCCCCATCATCCCACCTATCATTCCTCCCTCCATCTGCATCATCATGTGAGCCCCTCTTCTGCTACATTGCACGGTTCACCTTGTCATTCCCCCTCCTCCTCAGAAGGGGTTGGGAGGAAGGCGCCAGAGATGAGCCCTGGCGCCTCAGGCCGAATCACCCTTTCCGTTTCATCTCCTTCCCGCAGCAACACGTCGGATTCTGTGTCCCTGCGCATGTTGCCGGAGCAGCCTTTGTGACCGTCAGTTCACAGCCACACTTGGGGTCGGGGCATTGATAAACCTCTCCTTGTTTGAATGGCATCGTGGTTCACCTCCTTTCTTCTACGTCTTCCTCTGGGGTCCCTAGCGACTGAACTTAAAGATGACCTCCATGAGCTCATCGTAGATCTCCTCGCCGCTCTTGGAACGGATCGCTTCCGTCGCACAGTTCTCGAGATAGTTGCGCATCATCAATTTCGTCACCCC
>JBBRRM010000240.1:0-5267 GCA_038275915.1 Nitrospirales bacterium | reverse complement strand
GCTTCAATCCTCGAACAGGCAGGGTTTTCTGTTCTTCGGGCCACAAACAGTTCCGAGGCGTTGAAGATGTGTAAGAATCATCCCGAGCCCATTCATCTTATGCTGACAGATCTGGTTATGGCGCCGCCGGAGTTCTCGTTTGCATCAGGGGACAATGAATTCCCGCATGTCCACGGGCACGACCTAGCCATCCGCGCCCTTCGGATGCGAAAAGACCTGCGAGTGGTTCTTATGTCGGGCAACATCGATCAGGAATTGGCGGGGTACGGCATACGCCGGGGAGAACTTCCATTTCTACCCAAACCGTTTGAGCACCGAGCGTTGGTGACGCTCGTACGAGCGACTCTACAGGCCGATCCACCTTCAATCGAGAGCCTCACCGCAGGTCCGCCTCGACTTCCAAAGCACGGTGATGAATGGGGCCATTAAGTGCGGAGTTGCGGCGGCCTCATATCTTTTTCCCCCGATACTAGTAACTTCACTAGGTCCCTTCCTCATTAATTTCTGAGCATCATGGGACAGGATTATGAATTTTGTTTTGCAGTCTGATTGCTGGCGCTTGGGCGTCCCTTGTCCACCTATGCGTAATGAGCCGCAGACAGTGGCTATCGGAGCGGGAGGCATGTTGCTTTTACCATGAAGTACCGAAGCTTAAGAGAGAGAGCGTTCACTCCCATTATGGCCTGCGGCATGGTAGCCATTCTGATGGCCTGTACCCCAGAGCCCAAAGTAACAGGAGAGTCTGGCCTGAATCAGGACCCGACGATGCGACTATGGCACGTGTATGATAACTGTCGAAGAGCGACCAATCTAGAAGAGCAGAAGGGGCAGGCCTTGTTACTGCACCATTCTGTTCTTTGGCGGATTCGTGACGGGACGATGGAATTTGCTCGCCGATCCGTCGATATTGAGGCTCTGGCTGCTTCGTGCAACCTCTTGGCGGGGTCGGCGATGATCGAGGCGGGAGAGATCAAAGAAGCGTCGACTATCTACCAATTCGCGCTAGCCCATGCCAATACTCCGGAGCTCACATCATTAAAAGCCCAGGCCGAAACTGCATTGAACGAACTCCGCACGTCCCCGACCAGATTGAGAGATTGAGGTACGTCACCGGCGGCAAAGCTCCCAATTGTCGTGCGACCAAACTGTTCACCACCGGACTCGCACCGCCCGATGTAATCGATCCTTGAGTTCTTCCTTCGGGATATCTCGCGCCTGATCACTGAAGACGTATTGATTTTTTCCCTGCGCCTTCGCCCGATACATCGCCCCGTCTGCATCCCGGATTAAATCCTCCGGCCGTTCGTAAAGATTCGTGCTCAAGGCGATTCCAATACTCGCGCCGACCTTGACTGGTTCCCCGACGTCGATCGGTTCTTTGAGTTTGGAAAAGACGCGCTCGGTGACGCGAATGGCGTCCGTGGGACCCGTCACGTGGTTGATGAGCATCGTAAATTCGTCCCCGCCATATCGGCCCACGGTATCGCCTTTTCTCATACAGGCTTGGAACCGTTTGGCGGTATGTCGCAGCACGGTGTCGCCTGCTTTGTGCCCGAGCCGGTCATTGATCGGTTTGAATCCATCCAAATCGATGAATAGGATGGCGAACTGGAAGTCTCTGTCGGCGCGGCCACATTGGATCGCTTTTGCCACCCGCTCCATAAATTGCGCTCGATTCGGAAGGCCGGTTAACGCGTCCATCATCGTCTTGTCCCGCGCCAGTTCTTCGGTTTCGGTAATGCGCTCGATTTCTGTCTGGGTGACTCTGGCCTTGCCGGCGAAGGCCAGCGTCATGCATAGCAGAACAGGGAGAAGGAATACGTGATCGGTCCCGAACAAGCCGAGTCGATAGAGGGAAAGTGTATATAGCCCTGCCATGAGGCTGCTGAGCAACACCATGTTCGGAACGGATGGCGCATAAGATACTGCAACCATCAGTAGGAGAAACTCGCACGTGATCCATGGCTCGATCGTGGACGCCTGCTGCATGGTATGGAGCAACAAGGCGGAATCGCCCAAAGACAGAATGGCAATGAACCAACTCGTTGCGAACTGCCGCCGGGGAACGACCAGGAGGGTCAGTGTGAGAACGCCTAGAACAGCGACCACGATGCCCTGGGGGCGGGAAAGGGGCAGCGCCCGAAGAAGATGCTCCACGAGGATTCCCACGAACATGAATTGAATGGTGGCGAGGTAGATCCGCGCTCTCGGCCCGTCCGGAGTTTGTGAATCGCGCCTCATTTGCATCAACCTGTTGCTCCGTTCTCGTAATATTCAATGAGCCGTATTCGCATGCACACTGGGGTCGCTTCCTTGATCTTTCCTCATGGTCCCCATGATAATTAGGGCCTGTCTTCATTCTACAGTCCTCCGCCGGACGAGCAAGCACTGTCGGCAATTGAGCATTGAGCAAAATCTTCTGTCCATCTGAGCGAGGTCATCGAGTATGGGAACGAGGTTTGGATGAGGAGTGACAGTGTTAACGGGAGATCATCATATTTGATCGAGATGTAGCGAGCCGTGGAACAGTTACTAGCCGTCCACCGCGTGCTTCGATCCCTGGACCGGTGCCGACTCTCTAGTCCACAGGGTTTCGGTTCTAAAATTGTGGCAATTGGTCAATTTTGTCGTTACCACACGCAACCTTCCAAAGAGTTTGACTCACGCTCCCTGGTACCACTGGTTCCCACTTCTGCTCGGCTGAGTTGCTATACACTACTTTCCCGCTTCCTTCATTCCCCGAGAAGTCCGTCAATGCAAGGACACGAGAGCGTACTTGACTACAGTCGAATTCGCTTCGCGCCTGGGTCGAGAGTAAGGGGCCACCCCGACCGAATTGTGCGGTCTTGGAATCATACAAGACTGATATTTTCACACGATCTCCTTCTTTGAGAATAGTCTGGGGATCAACGAATATCGTTGTGGCTAATTGACGGATTTCGTATACCGGCATCCACTCGGCATATGCTGGCATGCAACTCAGCAGCAGAAGCGTCATTAGCAGTGACTTTTTCATTTGTAGCCCTCCCAGAGAGAAGTTCAGCAAGGCGCCAGAGAACAGATTCCTGCCCTGAAGAAGAGTACACAGCCGTTGTTCTCAGGCTGTCCTTAAGGATTCTCGACTTTCAGCACTTTAACGTTCACCACAAGCGGCTTCCCCGCCAGCGGGTGGTTATAGTCCAAGATCGCCGTCCTGTCCGATAGTTCTGCCACGGTGGCGAATTCGCCCAACTCATTTTGTAGGACATCGCCCGGTCTCGTTCCGGGTGGCAGGAGTGATGGTGAGATATTCAAAGTTTTCCCATCATCATGAGGGCCAAAGCTTTCCTCCGGGCTGAGCTCAACGTTCTTTTCTTCTCCAACTTTCATCCCAATCACTTTTTGCTCCAATGCTGGCAAAATCTCATGCCGTCCCTGTACGAATTCACTTACATTGCCATAGTCGATTCCCGGTGAACCGGCAACTGTGGCCGTGTAGAGTACGGTCACTTTTGAGCCATGCACAATGGTAGACGTCGCATCAGAATTCGCACCGTGGGGTATAGGAGAATAGGCTTCCAGAATCTCGACTCCCGCACCACCCCCTCCTATGATGGGCGCCAAGCACACGAAACCCGATAGAAGAGCTGCTCTGAAGATGTGAGGTCTCATCGGAACCTCCATATTCTGATTTTATTCAAAACGCCAAGGTACCTGGCGTCTGCATCGACCGCTGCCGCGCTGGCTCTGCCAGGCAAAGGAGGGCTTGACCATCGTGAAGCCCCCGTAAATAACGTTGTACCTGCGGTCCGTGTCCGGCTTTCATAAACATTGTGCGGTCCCTTCCAGCTAATGCATCCCTAAGACCCGCCTCTTCAGCCCACCATGCTTCACAGTCCTCCGTCGTTCCCGCATTGCGTTGTTGTTGACATCGGCACCAATTGATTCGCCATTGGATTTGTCGATGCTCGAATCTATTACATGGGGCCACATAGACTGTTCGGTACTCGTACCCATGACTGCCTCCTTGTCGCGTAACGCTAACCACGCAGGAACTAGGGACACGCTCCCCCCTAAATCGACCGCTCCGACCCATACTGTTCTTCCTGACGCTCCAAATGAATCACAACTCTGTTGTACGGAGCAAAGGCGATACCAAGCTTTTTCAAAATGTTTTTCCTGCCAATGTTTCAAATAGATATGAGGCATATACGAGCACAATGGGTTCTCCGCAGACGTCCCGACTTATCCCTTGATTCCTCTGAATGGGCACTCAAGCCCCTGTTTTTCCATGATACCCTTCGACGGCGACAGCTTGTCTCTCATTGGACATATTGTCCAAAAACATCGGGCACTATGTAGCATTTTCCCACTCGAAGCGCGCAATTCCTCCAGGTGAATGGCTGGCCAAACGAAAAAGTCGACGAGGTGACTAGGGTTTTTCCCAGCTGACCAAGCAAGAGAAAATTGGCACTTTGTTACCCCAGTTAAGGAAGGCAGCACTCTACCCAGGAGGACTTATGCCCACCATAACACCTCAACCAGTACTCACTGTGATCGGCCAGACGCCGGGCGGGAGCTCCCCAAAAAAAGAACGTTCTCCTGGAGAGATTCGAAGAGGTGGATTGACGAGGCAAACGGAAAACTCAGAAGGACCTGTTCTCGACCGTACGTCTTTCTTTGCGAGGCCACCCGTTACTCCGTCGGTGGAAGAAGCCGTTCTGAAAATGCTTCACAAAACCGGCCCCGGCTGCCTGGATGATCTCGTGCTGAAGCTTCCTGAATTTAGTTGGAGCCAGGTGTTCCTTGCCGTCGATCGGATGTCGAGGCATGGCCTATTGACGCTTCGACGTCTCAAGTATTCCTCCTATCACGTCGCGCTTTCGTCGCGACAGACGTCATCACGTCCACCTCTCCAAACGGAAGGGGCCACAATATGATGACTCTTCTTAGTGCACGTTTTTGCGTCGGATGCGGCCAGGTCCTCGATGAACTGCAGCTATCGGATAATCGACATTGTTGGATTAACGCCCACGTCTACTGCGAGCGGTACGGATATAGGTTCAACGAATTACACTTGATCGAGGACACCTGCCCGCCCTGTGCACGCGTACTCGCAATAGGCCGCCGCGAGGCCGCTGCCTGAAACGACGGAATCTCTCTCTTTCGCCGTCACGCTACCGCCATCGACGACTGTGGCAACGCGATAATTTTTTGTGAGCCGTAAAGCGAACAAAAGTTGAACAGCTGACCCCTAGGATGTCCGAGGCGACATGCCTTCCATTGCA
>JBBRRM010000239.1:0-5272 GCA_038275915.1 Nitrospirales bacterium | reverse complement strand
CTCAGCAACGTCGAGCCACCGCGGTCGCCGGACGCCACCTACCGTCCAACCGAGTGAGACTTCTGTGATACCCAAACCACCCATGCAATATGTAACCGACACACCTGCGCTTGAATCGCTCTGCCAAATACTGCGCCAAAGTCCGCGACTGGCCTTAGATACTGAATTCGTCGGCGAAGATACCTTTACCCCTCGACTCGAGCTGATCCAAGTCGCTACCGCAAACACTGCTGCCGTCATCGACTTTCCCGCCGTGCAGGCCAATGGATCGCTCGACGTTTTCTGGGAACTTATCTGTGATGCCAAGATTGAGAAAATCGTTCATGCCGGGCGACAGGATCTCGATCTCTTTGCCACCCATGCCGGACACATTCCGAAGCCGTTTTTCGACACCCAGATCGCCGCAGCCATGGTGGGGTATGGCGCTCAAGTCGCCTATGCGAACTTGGTTCAACGACTACACGGCACGAAACTGGCCAAAGCCCATACCTTCACCAACTGGAGTGCACGACCGCTTTCAGATGATCAGATCGCGTACGCCCTGGAAGATGTGGAATTCCTCCTCTCGATCCATACGCATTTACACGATCGCCTGACTGCACTGGGCCGGGTGGAGTGGGTGAGCGAGGAATTTGCCCGCCTCGAAGCGGCGGTTGGAGAAAAGAGTCGGGAACCGCAGGAGCGGTACCAACGAATTCGCGGGTGGGATACGCTGAAGCCCAAAGGCGCTGCGGTGCTTCGTGAATTGGCTGCCTGGCGCGAAACGGAGGCGCGACGCCGTAACGTGCCTCGCGGCCGAGTCATGCGAGACGAGGTGCTTCTCCAGCTCGCGCGTCATCCACCCAAATCGGTCCATGAGCTCCGGGGTCTGCGCGGCGTCCATGCCTCCGAAGTCGATCGGCATGGCGAACAATTGTTAGCCAGCATCACCTCGGCACTCGCACTTCCAGCGTCGGCATGGCCGGAGGTCCCTCGCGAACGGAAACCGGATCCTGAATCGACCGGCATCGTCGAACTCCTGCAGGCTGTGCTGAAGGCTCGCGCAGCAGAGGAGGGGATTGCCCCCACCATGCTCGCGACGAGCGCCGACCTGCAAACTCTCGTAGAAGCTAAACAGAACCGGGCAGCCCTCGATATACCTATCTTGCGTGGCTGGCGCCGACAATTGGCGGGGGAGCTGCTCTTACAAGTATTAGATGGAGCGGTTACCATTTCCGTAGACCGGGTTTCCGGCGCACTACGAATGATCCAAGGAAGTGCCTCGAACGCTTCCAGTTGACCGTTGGTGACGATTGATCAGCCAAACGATCATGCCGGTTCAGAGCTTGGGCGTCGCTGCTACAGCAATTGTTTCACAGATTCCGCCGGTCTCGCCAAGATTACCTTCTCCCCCTTTTCGACAATGGGACGCTGAATGAGGTCCGGATGGGCCACCATTGCATCAAGCCATTCATCATCCGAGAGATTCTTTTTCGCTAAACCGAGTTCCTTGTAAATGTCCTCTTTGGTCCTCAGAATATCTTTCGGCGAGAGCCCTGCTTTTTTCAGGAGATTCTTGAGTTGCGCCTTGGTGAAGGGCTTCTCATAGTAGTTGATGGCGGTAAACGGCTTGCCACTCTCTTTCAGTAACTGCACGACTTGGCGGCACGTGCTACAGGTCGGTTTCTGATAAATCGTCACCTCGGCCATGCTCACACTCCCTGTCTCGGCGTCCTGCCTGCCTTGACGCCATTTTTACCCGTATGATACATGAGTCTCACCATATTCACGTGAATGCGCATTATGCCAACGCCGATGTTCGGAACCAGCTCCAGCGGTCAATTTTCCTGCTCCACGGACACACAACACACCTTACGAGACCTTCGAACGAAGCGTAAGGGACAGCCGGTGTTCGTCGTCGGGCATGTCTTGGCCCGAAAAGGACAGGAAGGAAACTTTGAAGTCTTTAACGATCGCCTGGCCATCGTCAAGTTCCCCGATGGAGGTGCGATCGGATATGACCCACTGGAATTGCTCTTGCCCACTGACATTGACGACAAGGGAACTCCCTACTTCGAAATTCGCTCCTGCCGGCAGTGCGAGCAACTCTTTCCCTTGACCACCGAAGAGTGTAACGCAGCAGAAGAACCCACCGCTTGTCCGGAATGCCGAAAAGCCTAGCAGGATGCTGAAAAAAGGCCGCCAGCGGCGTTCTCGCTTCGCGCAGAAGCTCAACGTACCGAGGCGTACGCCTTCGCCACTCCGCTCGCTTCGGCCTTGCTGGACGGCCTTTTTGAGCATCCTGCGTGCGGTGCTTCTGTTATCCTGGATGTGCAGGTCATGAATTTTCACCGTGCCACATTAGTTTTTTCGTAACCTGCTAACCGGCCCCAACTAATCGACCAGCGGCGCGATCTCAATCGCTTTCTTAATCAAGCAATCGCCCGCAAAAGACTGTAGGGACATCGGGAGCATGCTGGCGTCGATTACATGCACGGTGGTCACCTGAAAACCTTCGCTGACTTTGTTTCCTTCAAGTTTCATGGCATGACAAATTTCGATCTTTTTCCAAATCAGATTATTCAAAATAGCCTCCGAGGCGAGGAGCTTCATATCTGACACTATATCGTTCACCGAGACCCTGGCCGGCACCCGCGCTTTATCTTTCGGCGCCTCACTCACAACGGCAAAAATAAGAAGATCGCCTTCGGCCGCGATCAATGGGGCTGCCCACATCGCGAGGACGCCGAGCAGCGACAACAGGAGGCACGGACGCGACGTCATCGTTTACCTCAGGGTATCCAATTTCTCACGTTCAGAGTCTGGACGGTCCACAGGAGATCTCGGCTGACCGGCAGAAGAACTGCCTCCGTGGCTGACGGCACTTGTGCCGATGGGCTTGACTGACTTGGACTGTAACATGGTCGGCGGGCCCAACCACAACATCATGCCCCCTAGAACAAGCACAAGAAAACCAATGAGGGTCATGACACGTAAGGACATGGAGGGTCTCCGATCACAAACGGCTGGTCACTGCAGTATGCCAATCGATTAGATGCATTTCAAGTTTCTGCCTCTCCGGGCATGATAGACTTTCTCGAATCTTCATGTATGCTGCCATTCAGGTGAAGGAGCACAACCATGCCACATGACTTCATGCCGGGACTCGCCGGCGTGCCCGCAGCCAAATCCTCGATTAGCGATGTGGACGGGCAACGCGGTGTGCTGGAATATCGTGGTGTCCGCGTCGAAGAACTCTGTTCGCGATCGTCTTATCTCGAAACCGCGTATCTGTTGCTCTTCGGGCATCTTCCAACCCAACGGCAGCTTGCGCGATGGCACGAGGACGTCGTCCATCACCGTCGCATTAAATTCAAGATCGTCGATCTACTGAAATGCCTTCCGGAGCAGGGCCATCCCATGGATGCGTTGCAAGCCGCCGTCGCCGCCTTGGGCATGTTTTATCCTGGACGAAATGTGCAGGACGAGGAAAATAATTATTGGTCTAGCGTCCGTCTCGTTGCCAAATTGCCCACGATCGTCGCAGCCTGGGCGCGCCTGAGACACGGGAACGATTACCTTCCACCGCGCGACGATCTGGGATTCTCAGAAAACTTCCTCTACATGCTGACCGAAACGGAGCCGCTTCCCTTATGGGGACATATTTTCGACGACTGCCTGATCCTCCATGCCGAACATACGATGAATGCCTCAACCTTTACCGGTATGGTCACCGCCTCGACGCTGGCCGATCCCTATACGGTCGTTGCCTCTTCAATCGGAGCCTTGAAGGGCCCCTTGCATGGGGGGGCCAACGAAGAAGTCGTGCAGATGTTGAAAGAGATTGGTGAGCCGGGGCGGGCTCGCGCCTATATCGAAGAGCGAATCCGCGCGAAACGGAAACTGATGGGCTTCGGCCATCGGGTGTACAAGGTCAAAGATCCCCGTGCGACAATCTTGCAGGGACTCTGTAATCAACTCTTTGAGGAATGTGGCAGCTCACCATTATACGAGGTGGCGCTGGAGGTCGAGAAGGTCGCAACGGAGCTGCTGAAGGGGAAAGGGATTTATCCCAACGTCGACTTCTATTCGGGAATCATCTACGACAAGATGGGCATCGAAACCGATCTCTTCACTCCATTATTCGCTCTGGCTCGGGTGTCAGGCTGGCTTGCCCATTGGCTCGAACAGCTTCGCGAAAATAAGCTGTTCCGTCCGGACCAGATCTACTCCGGCGAGCACAATCGTCCATATGTGCCCATCGAGCAACGTTAACTCCCCTACGTCACGCCTGCTTCATGGTATCCGTCCCCCCTTGACTCTGCGGCAGCGCGAATTATCTCTGACCTCAGATAGACGAATTGGCGCGCGCCTCTCAATCAAACGTTCTCTGACATTGAATAAGGAGGTCAGCATGACACTGGTACGGTGGGATCCATTTCGTGAACTCGAAGACATGTCCGATCGTTTGAATCGGATGTTTAGTCGTCCTGGTCTGTCGCAGGCAAATGGCAAGGAGACGATGATTGTGGCCGACTGGGTACCAGCCGTGGACGTCAGTGAAACGGACGGGGAGTTCCAGATCAAGGCAGAGATCCCCGATGTAAAGAAAGAGGACGTGAAGGTGACCCTGGAAGACGGCGTTCTCACCATTCAGGGGCAGCGTAAGCAGGAAAAGGAAGAGAAAGGCACAAAGCACCATCGGGTGGAGCGCACCTATGGCAGCTTCGTCCGGAGCTTCACCTTGCCCGATCTCGTCGACGAGGAGAAGGTGAAGGCGGAGTTCAAGGATGGTGTCTTGAATCTCCAATTACCCAAGTCCGAGAAGGCGAAGCCGAAAGCGATTGAAGTCAAAGTCGGGTAATCAGCCACCGCCGCGTCCTGCCGGAACAGAGGCCCGCCCGAGCGGGCCTCTTCTTTTTTGCCTCTATGTTCCCGCCTGAATCGTTTCGCACATCACGAGTTCCCAGATCAGTTTGTCCAGATCGTATCGCAATACATAGCGGTGTCCGTCGTCCGCTCGAAAACGGAAATAGCAGTGCGTCTCGGTATACCACCGCGCCACGATTTCGGTCACGGTCCGCCTGCTTCCTTCAAGTGTGAAGGCCCGGGGAGTCTCCTCTCCTTTGGCGCCGGCGAACGCGTCAACAACGATGTGCGACCTGTCCATCGATCGATACCCTTGTGCAAGCAGGGGACCTGAGTTTATCATGGCGCCCGCACTGTCGAGCCCGGATTATTCATGAATGCCGTCGCAAGGCGTTCGAGCCCGAAACCCGCCGGGGCTTGTCGC
>JBBRRM010000238.1:0-5278 GCA_038275915.1 Nitrospirales bacterium | reverse complement strand
CCCGTTTGTTTAAGGTGTGCCGCTCCGATGACTTTTATCTCTTTTATCTCGCAGGCGATTAATAAAAAAGGAGGCGAATGGCCATGAACACTGAATGTCCTCAGGTCGGAGAGGCTCAGACCCTCGATCAGATTATGGGAGCGAACGAGTTGGGATTTGGGAACGGACTGGCTGTCGCTCTTGAACTGGCATCCCTTACCATCCTGATGAAGAATAACCGTTCAGTCCAGACAGATGGGAAGGCGGCGTATTCTATAACCCGCCATGGCCTATTACGGGCCCGTATGGGAATTCGATAGGGTGCTGATCTTAGAAAAGAGGCGATGAAAGTAGAAGGAGAGAAGAGTGACCAAGGTATTCATTGCCATTGCGATACTCGCCCTTTGCGCCACCTGCCCTCTCACTTCATCGTACGCGGCGCGCGATAAAAGTGGCGTCCTGAAGGCAAGCAACCTCATCGGCGCAAAGGTCCAGGATATCGAAGGGAAAAAACTCGGCACTATTAAGGATTTGGTCATCGATCCCTTGGAGGGAGACATTGGATATGCCGTTCTGGACTTTGGCGGGTTCTTAGGGCTTGGAGACAAATACTTTGCGGTGCCGTGGGATGCGTTTAAATTGGGCGAGAACCACAAGTATCTCATTCTCGATGTGAGCAAAAAGGTCCTGAAGAATGCCCCGGGATTTCCCAAAGATCAGTGGCCTGATATGTCGAATGGGCAATGGATCATCACATTGTACGATTTTTATGACCTGCCGGTTCCGGAAGAGAGAAGGGCCGCACCGGACAAGCCAAAGAAGAAGTAAAACCCAACTCAATTGACGAGAAAGGACAAGACCCCGGGCTTGTCTCCGCACCTACTCTTTCATATTGTCACAATACCCCTATGTGCAGAGGCGATAAGAAGCCGCCAGCTCGCCCTCCACCTGTCCGAAATTATCAAGGGTTCCCGACATCTTCGTCGACATAGACACCGAACGGGAAAATTGACCAGTCGTTCGCCTATATCAAGCGGGACGTTTCGGTCTGATTCTCCTGTCCATACGCATGCCGTACAGCGGGCAATCACATTAAACTGATGACTTGTGCACTATTGACCAGTCCATAAAAGACGCCGGTGTTAACGTGAAGGTGCAGCATGATCACGCGTTGGGGTGGATGAAGGAAGAGAAACCCGGGCCCGCAGCAAAGACCTCAGCGAAAAGAGAAGGAGTACACATGACAAACGTAGAAAAGGAGAACCGCATCCGTCCATGGATTGATCCGGAAGAGCGGGTCACGGTGAATTTTCTCGATGCGTCGGACCTGAACGCCAAGGTGACGGACTGTACCGACGCGTTAGTGGACCTCTCGATCGAGACTCACGTGCCTCATATGACACAACAGATCTCAATCCCGCTCAGCCATGTTGAGGTGTCCGAAGACTCCTCACATTACACGCGAGATCCTGAGCGACCCCTGCAACGACAACGATTGATGTTGTCCATCCAGGAGAAGCGTCCACCCATTATCTATTAGGGTATTGAAGCTGAGACCTCCCTGTGTTCTTCGTGAGATGCGATCGGCCTGCGAGTCTGGATGACCAGGCGGGAGAGGGAAGGAGTCGCACATGAATCCTCGCTCCATCATCGGTGCTGGCGATCCGATGCTCGGGGACCTTCACGCGGTCCGGCAAAATTGGAAGTGGGTGCTTGCATCAGGGATAGCCTTTGTCAGTCTGGGCGTCATGGCCTTGGCCTATTCGGTTCTGGTGACACTGGCGTCGGTGTTCGTGTTCGGGTGGGCTCTCATGTTCGGTGGGATGCTCAAAGCCGTTCATGCCTTTAAGGTCTTTCAGTGGAGCGGTTTCCTCCTGGAACTGCTGCTGGCTATCCTGTATATGGTCGTCGGCCTGATGATGGCCACGCATCCCGAGGCGGGAGCGCTATCGATGACACTGTTGATTGCGGCCTTCTTTCTCGTCGGAGGACTTTCACGGATTTTCGCTGGCGCAATTTTTCATCCCCCTGGTCGGGTCTGGTTACTCTTGAGCGGGTTCGTCACCCTTCTCTTGGGAATTCTGATTTGGGCGGGCTGGCCGGTATCCGGTCTCTGGGTCATCGGTACATTTGTCGCAATCGATATGGTCTTCAGTGGCCTCTGGCTCATCATGCTCGCCGTCAATGCGCGCGGCCTTCCTTTCTCGAAAATTCCTGGTCGGACTACGGCTTATTCGAGCACAACCTTCGGCGAACAGTCGAGTCAACAATAGATACCGACGATGTCCGGGCAGAGGCGGACCAGTCGGTAACAGAGGCCATGAAAGCGGTATCCCCCCGGACACTCATCCATGAATGTGGCATACTGGCGAATGGGCATTAGAAGCCCCCCGGCTGGTTTATCGAAGCAGAGCGAGTTCGGTAAGAACCTCGCAGGATGAGACAGGAGAGGACGTCGGTACAAGATGAGGAGCCAAGGTGACGCACTATAAGTATTTGATCATTGGGGGCGGGATGACCGCAGACGCCGCAGTGGGTGGCATCCGCGAAATCGATTCCTCCGGCACGATTGGGCTGATCAGCGCAGAGGTGGACCCACCTTACGATCGCCCTCCTCTCTCCAAAGCCTTGTGGAAGGGGAAACCCTTGGAAAGCATTTGGCGCAAGACCGGGGACAAAGGGGTGACTCTTCACCTTGGTCATAGAGTTAAAGAAATCGTTCCGCTGCAGAAGCGCATTGTGGACGACAAGGGAGAAGCCTTCACCTATCAACAACTCCTGTTGGCCATGGGAGGCAGGCCCCGACGCCTCGCGTTCGGCGACGATCAGATTATCTACTTCCGCACCCTGTCGGATTACCGGCGTCTTCGCGCACTCACCGAGACGAGTCAGCGGTTTGCAGTGATCGGTGGCGGGTTTATCGGTTCAGAAATCGCCGCGGCACTGGCGCTGAACGGGAAAGAGGTCGTGATGATCTTCCCCGGCAAGGCTATCGGAGATCGTGTCTTCCCCCATTCACTGGCGCAGTTCGTATCCAACTTCTATATGCAAAAGGGTGTCGAGGTGCTGGCCGGAGAAGAAATTATCGGTTTGGAAGCACGTGGCGATCAGCGTGTCTTGAAGACAAAGAGTAAGCGGGACATCGTGGTGGACAGCGTCGTGGCGGGAATCGGAATCGAGCCCAACGTTGAGCTCGCCCAAACAGTCGGGGTCGAGGTGGACAACGGAATCATCGTGGATGAGTTCCTGCGCACCAGCCATCTTGATATTCACGCAGCAGGGGACGTCGCTTCTTTCTACAATCCTGCATTAGGAAAGCGCATCCGGGTCGAACACGAGGACAACGCCAATTCCATGGGGCGGCAAGCGGGTCGGAATATGGCGGGCCAGTCTGAGCCCTATCATCACCTGCCGTTCTTTTATTCCGATATGTTCGAATTGGGCTATGAAGCCGTGGGCGAAGTGGACTCACGCTTGGAGACGTTCGCCGACTGGAAGAAACCCAACGAGGAAGGCGTGGTTTACTATCTACAGAACGGCCGCGTGCGAGGTGTGTTGTTGTGGAATGTGTGGGAGCAGGTGGAGAACGCGCGCCAATTGATTGCCTCATCCGGCCCATTCACGACCGAAAATCTCAAAGGACGGTTGCCGGCCAAGATCTGACTCCGGAAACCGGCTTGAGGCTGGATTCGCTCCGGCTGCCAGTTATGGTGTCCCCACATAGCCTGTCGCCTATATAAGGTACGCGCATACCTTCGCTGACCACCCGCCATGAAACGTCTGGTTCACCCAACCAAACATCCCGCTAAAGCCTCTACTTATAAAAAGCAGCATTGATGCCCTAGGGATCGCACGAGTTGGCATTCGAGCCGGACGTGATACCTTTCGCGTCGGGCGAAATTACCATAGTGGCATCGTGGCGCAGAGCTAGAGGGAATCCTGCGTGGGCATTTGTCCTTATGATTGCACGATCTGTCTCAAAGCGGAGTGCCGCAGGGAAGGATGCGAACGCACCGGAGAGGAAATGATGGATACGTGTGAAGAATGCGGAGTGCTCGTGGTCTCACTTCACCGTTCTGGATTCTGTGTGATGTGCATCAATCGCGAGCCATAGTGCCGGTCTGCACTAAGGAAAGGTCCCATCATGCCGCGTCCATTGTGGAAGGGAGCCATTAGCTTCGGGTTGGTCAACATCCCCGTTGTTTTATATTCCGCAGAGGATCGCAATAGCTTTGATTTGACCATGTTGGATCGGCGCAACATGAAACCGGTCGGATTTAAACGCTACAACAAGGAAACCGACAAGGAAGTGGGATGGGACGACATCGTCAAGGGTTACGAGTATGAAAAGGAACGATATGTCGTCCTGACCGATGAAGATTTTAAACGCGCCAATGTGGAAGCGACCCAAACGATAGACATCGTCGCGTTTGTCGAGGCAGAAGAAATCCCGCCCACCTATTTCGAGACGCCATATTACCTGGCCCCGGATAAGCGAGGCGAAAAGGGATACGCCTTACTACGGGAAACGTTGAAGGCGACCAACAAGCTGGCGATTGCCACCGTCGTAATTCGCACCAGACAGTACCTGGCAGCTCTCATCCCGAGGGGCGATGTCATCGTCTTGAACACCCTGCGGTATAAGAACGAACTGAAATCAGCCAAGAATCTCGATGTGCCCTCAGGCACCTTAAAAACCTTCGGCGTCTCGCCCCGCGAAGTCGAGATGGCAAAGAAGCTCGTGGATGAAATGACGGAACGGTGGAAGCCGGAACGTTTTCGTGACACATATCACGAAGACCTCATGAAGCTGATCCACAAACGGATCAAAGCAGGAAAGACGGAAGTCATTACCGAAGCCGAGGCCGACGAAAAAGAAGACAAGCCAGCCAAAGGCGAAGTGATCGATCTGATGGCCCTTTTGAAGCGGAGCGTGCAGGCCAAGGGGCAGTCGCCATCCCGGTCTAAACGGTCATCGAAACCACCGGAGCGGCACAGCCGGCGAAAGAGTGCATGAAAGGCACGTGATGGCGCCGTCCGTGGTTGCGAAGGAACCTGCGAGTACTCGCCGAAAGAAGCAGGTCATCGACTCCCTCGACTCGGCCAAGACGGCTGGCCTGCGCTATGTGTCTGATGGAAGCCCGGGGATTGTCCGGAAGAAACGAGGTCAGGGATTCTGTTACATCGGTCCGGACGGGAAAATTGTCCGCGATTCGAAGGCCCTACGCCGCGTCAGATCACTCGTAATTCCGCCGGCCTGGGCGGACGTCTGGATCTGTACTGACCCCGAAGGCCATTT
>JBBRRM010000237.1:0-5280 GCA_038275915.1 Nitrospirales bacterium | reverse complement strand
GGTGAGAGTAAAGATGTGAGTATTCGACTCTGGCGATGCGGCACTCATGTTGTCAGCCAAGCCCCCGTGTTGCCCCCGTGTTACCGATCGGGGGCGTGTTCCTGGCGCGACGCCGGCGATTGCCGGCAGTCGCGCTCATCCTGCGCAGTATTCACATTGAGACGGCGCACACGGCCTTGACCATTGCGCTCCATGGCGAGTCTGACTTTGTCGACATCGAACCGCGCCATCCGACACAACCACTGCACAGGAATCTCCCCCTTGCGATAGGCCCGTTGAATCGACTTCACGCTCATCCGCAGTTCCGCCGCTAATTCCTTCACCGTGAGCAACTCTCTTTTCACGCCCAATCCTTTCTGCCAGTTGGTGCTAAGCCGACCATACCGGCGTGAGATGACAGAGGGAAGTACCCTGCTTAGGCCTGCTTAGGCCTGATGAGGACAGCTAGGGACATTTGAAAGGGACATCGTGACCTCATCCTGGCGATGGCTGCATCGCGCGCGAGCGCCATTTTCTTCGACATAGTGAACTTAAGAATGATGGCGTGGGAAGAGACCCTGCGGAGGACAGGAGTGGTCATGAGGGGACACTAGGGGACTGTTTTCATTGAGTCAACTCATTGCGCGCGTCACATCGCCGTGACAGTGGATCGTCCAAATAAATCAGAAATACAAAGTGTCTTGGATCAGAAACGCTAGGCCCGGCACAGGGATTCGCGGAGCGAAAGAAGGGACGTTTTAGGCCGTGAGGCGGAGAACCGACGACCTAAGAGTAACAATTGCGAAAAGAATGGGAAATAACAGCACTCGGACCCTTTTTTTTTGCAGTTAGTGTCATAAAAACTGAGACATAGAACCTGTAGAACTACGTTATGTAAGCGAAACTCCTACTACAGAATAGAAACAGCGACGATCCCTACACTCTCCTGTCACGTCTTCTGAGAGGTGCCATCATGCGACTAAAGCAGCGAATGCTATCTAACTGCGAGGACTGTGTGTTTCGTGTATTCCCTGGTGCAATGCGGCGACGGAGCGCAGGATAATAAGGGCACCGAACCAGTCCATGGAAGGGACCGATATGGCCAGCGCATTACAGCAGACCGACACGGATAGAGCACTCGTCGCATTCGGGGCGGGTATCATCATCCTTCAGGAACAGCTGGAAGATGACGCTCTTTTGAGCCAGATGGAGTTACGGTTCATTGACCATCGCCTCCACCTCTTTCTGGTTGCCTATCAACAGTGGAGGAGGCACGAGAGGGTGAACTGAGTATTTGTTCACCACCTCGAAATGCCATTCTTTCCTAACCCTATTCTTTAGGATATAGTCAGGTTCGCTACGCATTGAACCAACGTCTACTAATAATGGCACGCAAACGATTCAGCCCCGAGGCCTTCCTCTCAACGGTCGGCTACGGAAAATCCCTCCTGACGTTCCCCAAGAAGCACATTCTCTTTTCGCAAGGGAATGTGGCGGACGCGGTGTTCTATATTCAGAAGGGGGAGGTGAAGCTGTCGGTGATGTCCAAAGACCACAAGGAAGCCGTAATCGCGATTCTGGAGAAAGGAAGCTTTGTGGGGGGAGGGCTGTCTCGCGGGACAGCTGATCTGGATGGCGACGGCCGCCACTACGAAAGACTCTTTCCTGTTGCGCATTGAAAAACAGACCATGATCGAGGCACTCCACAAGGACTCGACCTTCTCTGAGCTGTTCCTGACCTATCTCCTGTCTCGAAGCATTCGCATTCAAGAAGACTTAGTGGACCAACTCTTCAATTCCAGCGAGAAGCGTCGCGCGCGGGTGCTCTTGCTCATGGCCCATTTCGGGAAAGAAGGGAAATCGGAAGTGGTCATCCCGAAGATCAGTCAGGAAGTACTCGCCGAAATGATTGGCACCACCCGCTCCCGGGTGAGTCACTTCATGAACAAGTTCAGGAAGCTGGGCTTCTTGGACTACAACGCTGGCGGGGTTCACGTCCACAGCTCCCTCCTCAGCATCGTCCTCCACGATTAAGGACGTCACTTCTTCTGCTCCAAGCTCGGAGGCAACGGCCAGCCGCCGCCGTGTTTTATTGCTCAACCTGAGCTATTCAGACCAGACCCTTGCTGGTTTCCTTGCCACAATGGTGAGGCGTAGGGAGGCACACGATTCGACCGGGATCCCCTGAGTACTCGCTTCACATACGGAATGGCCCATACCAAGAGAGGAAGATATGCCTAATCGAACGCGGAAACAAAGAGACGAGGCACAGCTAAGGCTGCCATCATGAAAGAGGCAGAGGGAACCTCGCCAAGTGGCTTCAGTGAAAGAAACCCCTGGAAAAGACGCCGGCCCCTGCCGTCAGGGAGAAGCTAGGTGGGAGCATAGGATGGAAGGCCAAGACGGCTAAGCGCCGGGAAGTGAATGCACGCAAACCTGGCCACCCTGCCCGTACAAGCCGATAGTACAACGACTTTGGTTGTTCCAATACTGGAAACATATGAAGTTGAGGGCCCCTAATTCCAACGGTTCTGAGATCGTAAGGAGATGCCAATGCCAACAGGTAAGAAGCAGTCAGGAAAAAATCCAACCAATCCCAACTTGCTCACCCGGTCCGAGGGAAAAGCAACAATCGGGTCAACCATTGCGCCGAAGAAGCCACTCAATCAGCAACCGCGTACTCGAAAGTCAAAGCACTAGCGAGTGCGTATGAGTTAGCGGGCCGTGGGACGAGCCGATGGCTGAAGAAGCCTGTATGAAACTACAATTGCATTGTCTGCGGAACAGCGGCTGCCCAAAAACAAACGTAATTCCGTACCCCTTGTGCCTCTCCCCACTTCCACGTCGTAGGGATCCGCTTTCCGGCGTATTTGATGACACCCTAGGTAACCTCGGGTCTATCGCACACAGTTAGAATCGAAGGGTCCGCTGCCGCAAGCCGGATCAAGGCGACGGACCGTTCTCACGGCAGTACTGTTTTAGTGTATTCTGGAACTTTCTGAAACAGTTCAGGCAGTAGGTGTGCGTGAGAAGGAAATCGGCCGGTTTGATACGATTGATCCCATGGGTCTTGCGATATGTCCGCTGCGTGATCCAGTGCTCATCATCAGAGGAAGGTCCGGTATGGTCTCGAATCTTTCTGCAGATACAACAGACAGGGAGCAGGGTCAGGGGGATGACCGGCGCTCTTATAGGAACGACCGGCGCCTCACGACTGGTCTGAGCCACCAGCCCTTTATGAGCCATACAGCACCTCCTTCATTCACCCGTCAGACAGGCACGAGCAATGCGGCGATGTGTCGAGCTTGATGAGTATTACGTAGAATTATGATAACACTCGTAGCTATTTGTGCAAATGAAAGATGAAATGTCCCATTCCAACGTACGAGCCACAAATACATAGCCACATTTACACCGCTAAGTATTATGCGCTTCGCCTCCTCCGGTTTCCTGGGAGCCGACTGTTTCGCCCCTTACCAGTGCGACTAGCGCCCATGCCAAGTCGTCGATTGTAAACACCCCCATTACCTCGCCATAGCGGATGGCATTGAGCGGCATGTGAGGCATTTCGGCCTCCTGCGGATCTTGCGCTACACAGATCCCTCCGCCTTCTGCAATCGCGGTCATGCCCCTAACCCCATCTGCCCCGTACCCTGTGAGCAACACTCCGACGACCCGCTGTCTATATCGCGCGGCGGCAGAGCGAAATAAGATATCAATCGCGGGCCTGCTACTGTTCTCCTTCGGTTCGTGGGCAACTGCAACGAATCCATTCTGAAAGCGCATGTGACGATCCGCCGGCGCGAGGTAGATCCTCCCTTGCCGTAACGCTTCACCGTCGCGTGGTTCGATAATTGGTAATGACGAGTGTCGCCCCAAGACAGATGCCAACTGACTTGGCCGGTCACCCCGGTGGAGCACCACACCCACTATGGCTGGTAACGCGGCCGGAAGGACGGCAAAGAGTCTCTTCAAGGCGGTGACGCCACCTGCGGAGGCGCCGATGACCACAATATCACGGTTGATTTCGGCGAGGTTGAGTGCGGTGTTTGCTCCGGCTTGTCCGCGTGTGTGTGTTGTATTGGTACCCTTGTTCCAATGAATCATAACGGCGTCAATTAGTGCCCGGTGCGCTCAAGGTGCTGTCAATGATCCCTCCGAGAAGCGATCGTACCTCGCACTGCTGAATATCCTGGCCATAACAAAGACACCTACTGATCAGGACTCTTACAGCGACACGGCACCCTATTGTTGGAGGGGGGGATGGTCAAAGGGGGTAGGGTTACGCCTCCTCGTGGGATGGCCTGGTCGTGCTCATTATGCGCAGACCAATGCACGGGAGGACCTAGGGGATTTCCTAGATTGTGACAGAAATTCTATGGGCGCAACCCAATCCGTCCCCGAATTGCTCCTGGCTTGACAATATCTAGCAGGCATTCGATAGTGACTCACCTGCTCGCTAGGTTTCCCTCCGATGCCTTTGACTCAGTCTCTCCATTTCTCGAGGACTCCTGATGGCGCGTAAACCACTTCCGACATTCAATCCGCAGGCCTTTCTCGCCACCGTCGGTCATGGCAAAACCCTCCTGACCTACTCCAAGAAACGGATTCTCTTTTCGCAAGGGAATGCGGCGGACGCGGTGTTCTATATTGAGAAGGGGGCGGTGAAGCTGTCGGTGATCTCCAAAGACCGCAAGGAAGCCGTGATCGCGTTGCTGGAGCCGGGGAACTTTGTGGGGGAAGGCTGTCTTGCGGGCCAGCTGGTGTGCATGGCCACGGCGACCACCATCGGGGACTCCCTCCTTGTGCGCATTGAGAAACTGGCGATGATCGAGGCGCTCCACAAGGACTCCATTTTTGCCGAGCTGTTCCTGACCCATCTCTTGTCTCGCAACATTCGCATCCAAGAAGACTTGGTGGATCAGCTCTTCAATTCCAGCGAAAAGCGGCTGGCGCGGGTGCTCTTGCTCATGGCCCATTTCGGGAAAGAAGGGCAGGCGGAGGTCATCATTCCGAAGATCAGTCGGGAACTACTCGCCGAAATGATTGGCACCACCCGCTCTCGGGTGAGTCACTTCATGAACAAGTTCAGGAAGCTGGGCTTCTTGGACTACAACGCTGGCGGGGTTCACGTCCACAGCTCCCTCCTCAATATCGTCCTGCACGACTAGCTGCGCTGTTTTCCTCACTTGACGCGACTTCTTTCGCCGCGCCGACTGTCAGATTTATTTCGGCAACCTGAGCAATACAGACCAGACCGTGGCAGGGCTTTTACGTAACAATGGGCACTCGTAACGGATT
>JBBRRM010000236.1:0-5306 GCA_038275915.1 Nitrospirales bacterium | reverse complement strand
TCAAAAGTGTTAAGTAATCGCTCAGGTGCCGCGTGATCAAGAAGTTCCGTCTCACATGCTCGCGGGCTGCGCCACCCATCCGATGAATCAAACCGGGGTTGTTCAAGAGATGGCGAACCCTGAAGGCCGCTCCTTCTATAGAATGCACGGTATAGCCCGTCACGCCGTCTATGATCTGATCGGCGATTCCCCCCGCAGTGCCCCCGACGACCGGCTTGCCTTTCCACATCGCCTCGGAGACCGCCAGGCCGAATCCCTCCTTAATCGATTTCTGAAGGACAATCGTGGCGGCTCGCTGAAGGGCGTTGATCTCACTGTCCGCTTCAGGCGGCAACTGCAACACATGGATATCGGGGTCGGGCCCGGCAGCGGTTTTGACATCGGCGAGCACCGCTTCACCTTCCGGATCGTTGGACACTCCTCCTCCTGCGAGGATGAGGCGGCAATCAAATTGCTTCTTCACCATCCGGTAGGCGGCGATCGTACCGACCGGGTCCTTAAAGCGATCGAATCGCGCCACCTGTAACAGGATCGGCTTGTCCCTCGGAATCCCGAGGCGGACCATCATGTTATTCACTTCCACTCTCGACATCTCGCGGTTCTTGATGCTCAACGGATCGATCGAGGGATAGATCAAGAACTTGGGGATCGGAAGCCGTTGGGCAAATCCGGTGACGGAAAAGATGGCCGCGTCATAGCGGACCACATAGTGCCGGAGGAAACTCCAGGCGCGGCGCTGAGGCTGCGAAAGATCCAGGTAACAGCGCCAGATCCATTTCCCGCCTTTACGATGTTCGATCAGCGCGGCAGGCTCATGGTCATGGACCATGACGAGGTCGGCATCAAGCTTGAGCACTTGGGCGTTCCGGTCATTGATCTTGAGATAGGCTTGGGACATCTGCTCGGTAAACGACTGCTCCTGGCCTTGGAGCGCGTTCCCGATTCGCTTGGTGACGTCGAAAAATTCCTGATCTCCCGCGAGGACCTCCCAGCGGGCTTCCACTCCCAGCGATGTCATCATCGGTACGAGACGGCGCAGGACCTCCGCCATGCCGCCGCCGTACCGGACAGCATTCACGTGCAAGAAACTCCGGCCCTTGACCAGATCGCTCAACCGATAGAGGAAATCCACCGTCCCCTTGGTCGCGCTGTCTCGATAGTCATCCAGCTCCAGTCGCATGTCTTCCGCATCGCTCCAAATACTGTATGTGTTAAATCACGCTGCCTTCGATTCCATAGACGGCTTCCTCGCGAGGCGCCTGGCGGAGCTTGAACCAATAATACCCATAGGGAGCGAGGGTCAGCATATACGGCCTGCCATCGATCGGGGGGAACCGCGTTTCGCCGAATAATTCGACCGGGGCTGTCCCCGTGAACTTTCCGAGATCCAGCTCAACCGCTTGCGCGGACCCGCTCAGATTATGGACCAGGAGCAGCGTGTCATCACGATACTGCCGGAGGTAGGCCAGAACCTTGTCGTTTCGAGGACGGAGAAACTCGATGGTGCCTCGTCCAAACGCAGGATACTTCTTGCGGATGGAGATCATTTGTTTCATCCAATGCGCCAGAGAATAGGGCGTCTGGATCTGCGCTTCCACATTCGTTGCATGATAGCCGTAAATCGAGTCGAAGATGACGGGAAGATACAGTTTCGAGGGATCGGCCTTGGAAAATCCCGCGTTCCGATCGGCGTTCCATTGCATGGGTGTCCGCACACCATTGCGATCCCCCAGATGCACATTATCCCCCATTCCGATCTCATCCCCGTAATACACGATGGGACTACCCGGCAGCGTGAACACGAGGCTGTTCAAGAGTTCGATCTTTCGCCGATCGTTCTCCAGCAACGGAGCAAGCCGGCGCGCGATGCCGATGTTGCGCCTCATTTGCGGATCGCGCGCATAGGCATAATACATATAGTCCCGCTCTTCTCCGGAGCACATTTCCAACGTCAGTTCGTCGTGGTTACGGAGAAACAGACACCACTGGCACTCTTCGGGAATGGCCGGAGTGTGGGTAAACATGTCTACGATGGGATGCCAATCCTCGCTGCGGATACCCATGAACAGCCTGGGCATCAAGGGAAAGTGAAATGCCATGTGACATTCATTGCCGTCTCCGAAATACGGGCGGACATCAGCGGGCCATTGATTCGCCTCCGCCAACAGGATGCGGCCCTGGTAGCGCTGGTCGATCCACTGTCGAATGTCCTTCAAATACTCATGTGTCTCAGGCAGGTTTTCGCAGTTCGTGCCCTCCCGTTCGATCAAATACGGGACCGCGTCGCACCGGAATCCATCCAGCCCCTGATCGAGCCAGAAGGCCATCACCTCTAGCATGGCCTTTCTCAGTTCGGGATTATCATAGTTGAGGTCAGGCTGGTGGCTGAAAAACCGATGCCAGTAGTACTGCTCCGCGACGGGATCCCAGGTCCAATTGGATCGCTCCGTGTCGATGAAAATGATCCGGGTCTTATCGTATTTTTTGTCGCTGTCGCTCCAGACGTAATAGTCGCGCTTAGGCGATGTGCGAGACTGTCTGGCCTCTTGAAACCAGGCATGCTGGTCGGACGTGTGATTGAGCACGAGATCCGCGATCACCCGGATTCCTCGCCTATGCGCTTCCTGAAGAAAGGCCCGGAAGTCTTCGAGAGAGCCATAGTCAGGAAAGACACCAACATAGTCCGAGACGTCGTAGCCATCGTCCCTCAGCGGAGAGGGGAAAAAAGGCAAGAGCCAGAGACAGGTCACTCCTAACCATTCAAGATAATCGAGCTTCTGGATCAGGCCACGAAAGTCCCCGATCCCATCGTCATTGCCGTCGTAAAAGGCCTTGACGTGCAGTTCATAAAACACTGCGTCTTTAAACCAAAGCGGGTCCGGCCTGGGCACGGCATTATCCTCACTTGCGCTATGTGGAACGGTCTTTCTCAAGGAACTCATCACAGACCGTTAAAAGAGCGGATCTATGACGCTCCAGACTCCCCCGATAGGGGTTGATGGCGCGCAATTTTACGGCCAGTTCCGGCATCTCCAGGCTCTCCTCGATCCAGGCTGAGAAATCGCTTTCCCGCTTGCCCAGACGATGACGGGCTTCGAACATATGATAGTAAATCGCGCTCACGTCCACATCGGACAGGGCATTGCGAAATTCCTGCAATGTCCACGCCTCCAGGCCGGTGGGGATCTCCAGAATTCTTGACTGGTTGAAATGGAACGGTTTGCCGAAGATCACGCGCGGCACAATCGGAGTGCGGGACAAATGGTCGTCAATGACTGAAATGAGCTCTTCCCGTAATGGTTCCAACCCTTGTAGTTCGAAGGGATCGATGACGGCAAGTCGCTCTCCGAGAACATGATCACGGACTTCCGTGGCTACCCATTGAGCAAAATCATTTGGATAGAGCTGTTCGATGTTACTATGTCGCAAAAAATAGGTATGGGTATGATAGTAAATCGAGCTGAGCGGAACCTCTTCGAGCAATTCCACCAATCGCTTTTCATCTTCCGCTTCCTGACCGAGAATTTCCCGTAGTTCGCTTGATCCGGTGAAGCAAAACGGTTGGTGTGCTTTGCGCACGTCTTGCCTTTCTGCTGCGTCAGTTATCAGGATGGCTCCACACTGCTTCGCCATCCTACCACTTCGCCAATGAGTATATTGACTATATCGGAGATTTTTCGGCCAACGGACCGGCGTGCGAGGTGTCATGCGCCAGACAACTGATGCCGGTGCCGCCCTCACTGACCGCACTGGGAATAACATTGGGGAAGGCGTCATGAAGAAAGAACATGGACTCTAGAAGTGCAGCGCGCAATACCCATGCAGAGTTCGGGGATGAGGTGCTTACCTCAACGAACCTAATTCCTCACCCTTTGATATCGAGGGAACGGACTTTTTATGGCTGCGACTTTCGGCCCAAGACCCGCCGCTCCGCCTCGAGCCAATGGTCCATATCGTGACCATCCTCTCGCCCGCATTGTTCATACAGCACATAGGCTAGCTCTGCGACCCGCCGTTGGTCCCTATCCGGCATAGCGATAGGATCGGTAGAACCATCCGCTACCTTCGCTTTTTGTTTCTCTTCTTGCGCGGCTAAGGGCGTCTGCTTACGGGCGGAGGAGGATCCGGAGGATTTCGTACGGCTCTCAATGGCAGAAAATTGCTGCTGCTGCTTCCCTGCATTTTCTTTCATCTGCCTTTCCATCAGTTGATTCTCCTATTTCTCTTATTTGATGAGGCTAGGCACCTCGGGTGACGGACTCACGCTTCCGCCGACCCAGGCGACAGGACGCTCCCTGTATACCGTCCTGCCGCCTCTCAATGATGATACAAATGCTAGCGGCCCATGGAGTCGGTTTTCCCCGAGTCGACAGCGGAATCAGTCGACCGATCTGCTTCACTGCCCTGACCGGCATCAGATCCTTGAGCTGAACGAATCGAAACCGCATGATTCTGATCGTTCACCTTCGCCTCAATGCGATCTCCCTGCTGAATGGCCCCGTTCTTCTGGGTGGTTTGGTCAGTATGTAACCGCACTTCCTTGCCGTCCTGCCCCTTGACGAAATAATTATCGCCTTCGACTCGCAACACTTCGCCCTTGATTGTCTTGCCGCCTTCTGAACGATCGCTCTTCATCGTCTGATCGGGCTGATCGCTTTTCATTTGATCAGATTGACCACTTTTCAACTCTTCCGCGGCTGCAGCCGCGCTCCCTGCTTGTGCGGCATTGGACAGACCAAGGCACAGCAGGAAACCGCAAGACACGAGACCGGCCACTTTTGAGAGAGAACTCATGGGAACCTCCTGGGTTAGGTGGACGCGCATAACACATAACAAAGGTACTGTACGCTCCAGGAGAATTTTCGGTGCTAGGAAGATTCCTAGTTTTTGAGGAGGTGTCCTTAGGACAAGAGCGAATGGAGGGCTAATTGGCGTCTTTTGAGACAGAAGACTGCGCGATTGCGGAGACCGGTGCCACGCTGAATCCACGGTCTTGCGGCTTAAGTTGAGCACGGATTTGGGCGACTCGTTGCCGAATCTTATTGAGGATGGGCCTCTCATTAAAGGATCCGATGGGGGCATGACCAAGGAAGTCCTCCCATACCTGCAGCGCATCTCGTCCTCGTCCCTGTTGCTCCAATGCGAGACCCACGTAATAGGCCGCGTAAGAAGAAGACGAGGGACAGGCCGCCACACGCTTGAGGGCCTGCATGGCTTCATCTGCTCGACCTTGCGTCTGCAGAACCGTACTCAGTCCTAAGACTGCACTTACCAAACAGGGGTCTTGTCGGACGGCCGCTCGGTAT
>JBBRRM010000235.1:0-5321 GCA_038275915.1 Nitrospirales bacterium | reverse complement strand
GTAGCAGAAGGTCTCATGATTGCTGCGGGTGAGATGGGAGCAGCATGCCAAATCCTGTATCATGTGAGTCTCCCGAAACCGTTGTCCCTTCCCATGGAGGATCCCGCGGATGCCGGAACATCAGGTTGAGCCCCACGTCTTTATTATCATTGGTGCGACTGGCGATCTGACGCGCCGGAAGCTCTTGCCCGCATTGTATCATTTACGAGATCAGGGAATTCTGGAAACTCGCAACACGCTGATCGTCGGTGCGGCTTTGCCCGAGATGGGCGAAGATGGTTTTCGCCTCTGGGCGTTCGAAGGTCTGCAGAAAGCCGGCTGGCGTAATGAAGCAGAGTTGCGCCTCTGGTGTAAGGAGTGTCTGTATTACCAGACCCTCCGTGAAGGGGGGCCACAGGACTATGAGGCATTGGCTCGGTACATCCAGGAGTTAGAGCGCACGCACCACATGCCGGGGAACCGGGCGTTCTATCTGGCGTTGCCTCCGGACACGGTGCCTGCTGCGATGGAAGGATTGGATCAGGTTGGATTGCTCAAGAACCATGGGTGGGTCCGAGTCGTGTTCGAAAAACCATTTGGCCACGACTTTCAGTCAGCCAGGGACTTGAATACGACCCTGCATCGCTATATCGAGGAGTCCCAGATTTACCGTATCGACCATTACCTCGGCAAAGAAACCGTGCAGAATCTCCTGGCGTTCCGCTTCGCGAACCCGATTTTTGAATCGCTTTGGAACCGGGACACCATCGAGAACGTTCAGATTACCGTGGCGGAAGATCTCGGCGTCGAGCATCGCGGGGCCTACTACCAGCAGGCAGGGGCGCTCCGCGATATGGTCCAGAACCATCTGACTCAACTCATGACCGTCGTCGCGATGGAAGTGCCGGTGTCCTTCGATGCGGGTGCGCTCCGGAACGAAAAACTGAAAGTGTTGGATTCCATTGCACCGATCACGCTTCAGGATGTCGTCTTCGGCCAGTACACCTCTTGGCTGGTCGCAGGCCAGACGATTCCAGGCTATCGCCAGGAACCCGGGGTTCCGAAGGATTCGACCATGGAGACGTATGTCGCTCTGAAAGCGGAGATTCATAACTGGCGATGGAAGGGCGTTCCGTTCTATCTCAGGACAGGCAAGCGCTTGCCTCGTAAATTGACCCAGATTGCTGTGACCTTTCGTGAGGCTCCCACTCAAGTGTTCCGCTCTCTCGATCCCGGCAGCATTCCTCCCAATAAGCTGCTGATCACGCTCCAGCCCAGTGAAGGGTTCTCGCTCTGTTTTTCCGTGAAGAGCCCCGGGAGACCGTTCCAATTGAGCGATCATGCGCTGCAGTTCGACTATGAAAAAGCCTTTGGCCAACTCCCCGAAGCCTACGAGACTCTGCTCCGAGACGTCATGATCGGCGATCAGACCCTTTTCGTCAGCGCGGACTTTACCGAAAGAGCGTGGCGTCTGTATGACCCGCTGCTGACCGGCGACAAATCCGTCCACTTCTATACAGCCGGCACCTGGGGACCAATCGAAGCAGATGCACTGTTAGAGAAGAATGGGCATCGGTGGGTGTTGGGCTGGTAGAGAAAGGGAACGGCCAGACCATCCTTCTTGCTCGCGGAACGCGCACGATAAGAATGTGCTCGTTCGACGCGCGCAGTGAAGGACAGTCTGGCCGCTCCCATTAAGAGAAGTTAGGGGAAGTAGAAAGGCGTCACGAGAGGTGCGTCTATGTGCGAAGAGAGGCACCAATCAGGCCAGTCTTTTAGGGGGAGAAGACGAGTTGACAGTCCTGCCCCTGCCACGTAGCCTGAGCCCATTTTTTCCCCTTGAAAGGAGGTCGTAATGCCCAAGGCTCAACTGAGTCCCGCTCGGATCATGCAGCTCGGCATCGGTTTTTGGGGGTCGAAAGCACTTCTCAGCGCGGTTGAACTTGGCCTGTTCACGGAACTGGCCAAAGGACCACTCGACGCGAACTCCTTGAGCAAGCGACTGGCGCTCCATCCACGGAGCGCGAAGGATTTCTTCGATGCGCTTGTGGCATTGGGGATGCTGAAACGGACGGGCACCCGTTATGCCAACACCGCTGAAACGGCGTTGTTCCTGGATCGAGCCAAGCCGTCCTATGCAGGCGGGATACTGGAGATGTGCAACGCGCGCCTCTATCGCTTCTGGGGCTCACTCACCGAAGCCCTGCATACGGGCAAACCGCAGAACGAAGCCAAGACAGGCGAAGACTTTTTCGGCACATTGTACGCAGACCCGCACCGGCTGGAAGGATTCCTCAAGGCTATGACCGGACTCAGCCAGGGAACCGCGCGAGTAATCGCCAAAAAGTTTCCCTGGCGGAAGTACCACACGTTCATGGACATCGGCTGCGCGCAAGGTGGTGTGTCGGTGGAGATCGCCCTGGTGCATAAACAGCTGATCGGGGGCGGAATGGATCTCCCGGTGGTCCAGCCATTGTTCGAATCCTACGCGAGAGCGCAGAAAGTGGATGGGCGTCTCCGTTTTCACGCGGGGGACTTCTTTAAAGACCCGCTACCTGAGACCGAGGTGTTGATCATGGGGCATATCCTGCACGACTGGAACCTCGAAGAAAAGATGATGCTCCTGCGCAAAGCCTACGACGCCCTGCCGTCAGGCGGCGCCTTGATCGTACACGAAGCAATCATTGACGATGCACGCAAACAGAATGCATTCGGCCTCCTCATGAGCCTGAACATGCTCATCGAAACGCAGGGCGGATTCGATTTTACCGGCGCAGATTGCAAGCGGTGGATGAAAGAGATCGGCTTCAAGCGCACGTACGTAGAGCCGCTGATGGGCCCGGATTCTATGGTGGTCGGCATTAAATAGGGGGAGGGTGGCCTGTTGATCTCCTGTGCTCGCGCAACGCGCGGCCTGAGAAGGCCCTCGTTGGACGCGCGCAGTAGGAGACCAATCAGGCCACCCTCAAGGGAGAGGCTTGAAGAGCGAGAGTCTACAAGCCATATGAACAGACAAAACAACAGTAATCATTCAGTGGCTGTCGAGGTGGGCGATGATGAGTTTGGCATCGGCAATCGGGTCGGTCGTGAAGGGGGCTGCGTGCTGACGGGTCACTGAGGTGACCAGTCGTTCGGCGGCCTGCCGTATGGGGAGAGGGAACGTTGCGTCCTGCTGAATCTGTCGAAGATGTTCCAACGCATCCCCGTGCCATCGTGGAAGAGAGACTCGGTCCAACCATGTCTCGGTGGCGCGCGCTACGGCGCGTCGAGCACAGACCCGTGCCTTTCCCTCGTTGTCGTCTCGGAGCGCGGCCTCGGCTGCCGCGAGTTCCTGTTCAATCAGCGCTGCCGGTGTCATCAGACGGAATCTCTCCGATGGTTGAATTCTGTACGTGGAGCCACTGGCCATTGTGAGCAATTGACGATAAGATCCGCAAGTCTCCGCCTGGACGCTCCGAAGTCTTGGCTGGTGACAGGAGATTTGAGAAGAAGGTTTCCGTAGGTTGCTCAAAAAGTCCGTCCAGCAATTCGGAGGAGGCTGAGGTCGAGGTTAAGGTCAAGCAACGTCTCGAGTCTTCATGCTTAGCCTCAACCTGATCCTCAACCTTCTTACACGCTGGCGGAGTCTTTCAGCATCCCTGCTAAGTAAGAGGAGTAAAAGACATGGCAGCCAAGACAACTACAAGAAGGCGAACGCGGCCAGCGGGGCAGAAGAAGGCAACACCGGTACGTCGCGCGAAGAAACCTAAGACCACATCTTCCGCGGTCCTGGTTCTATCCGGCTCCACAGCGCTCCGCCGGAGGAAGGCTGCCGAGACATTGGCCGAGACGTTGAAAGTAGACTTGTTCAGGGTGGATTTGTCTGCGGTGGTGAGCAAATACATCGGCGAAACAGAGAAGAATCTGAATGCCGTGTTTGATAAAGCAGAAGCGAGTGGCGCAATCCTCTTTTTCGATGAAGCCGATGCGCTGTTCGGGACACGCACGAAGGTCAAAGACGCGGGTGACCGTTACGTCAACGAGGAGACGGCCCATTTCCTCCAGCGCATCGAGAGCCACAGCGGAATCGTCATCCTCACTACCAACGGAAAACAACGCATCGATCAAGCCTTCTCTCCTCAGACGCCGGTGGTTGTCATGGTAGGGACGGCAGGAGAATCACGGAGAAAGAAAAAGTAACTGCGAGCTAATGCTCGTTCGACAACCGGGGAAGAGGGACACAGGTCTCATCGTAAATTGAAGCGAACATGAGAAATCACCGTACAGACCTCAGGGGTATCGCTCGTCGTGCCATGATCGAACGCGACCTATTGCCGGATTTTTCCGCTGCGGCGATGGCCGAGGTTGCTCGTATCCAGGCCCCTGCCGCTGACCGGCATTCGAACGTACGTGACTTGACGGGTCTACTCTGGGCTTCAATCGACAACGACGATTCCCGGGACCTCGATCAACTCACCGTGGCCGAGTCCCATGCTGACCGGTCTGTGAGGATTCTGGTCGCGATCGCCGACGTGGACGCGCTGGTCCCGAAGGACTCGGCCCTGGATGATCATGCCAGGCACAATACAACGTCCGTCTATACAGCCGGCGACATGTTCCCTATGTTGCCGGAGAAATTGTCGACCGATCTGACGTCGCTCGGCGAAGGGCAGGACCGTCTGGCAATGGTCGTGGAGATGGTAATTGCGGAGGATGGCGCAGTGCTCAGCTCGACCCTCTTTCGGGCTCTGGTGCGCAATCACGCGAAACTTGCTTACAACAGCGTCGCCGCCTGGCTCGCGGGGGAGACGCCAGCGCCTGAGGGGGTTAAGGCGGTCTCCGGTCTCGATGAACAACTCCATCTTCAAGACCGAATCGCACAACGGCTCAAGTTGCGACGACATCAGTGCGGTGCCCTGAGTCTCGAAACAATTGAGCCACGAGCAGTCTTTGACGGTGGGGTGCTGACCGGACTCAGGCTCGAGCAGAAGAATCGTGCCAAGGAACTGATCGAAGATTTTATGATCGCAGCGAATCGGGCGACGGTGTCCTATCTCAAGGAAAAGGGCGTGCCTTCATTCCGTCGTGTCCTGCGATCTCCCGAACGCTGGCAGCGGATCATGGAGGTGGCATCACGTTGGGGCGAGCATTTACCTCCGGAGCCGGACGCGAGTGCGCTCGAAGTGTTTCTCGTCAAACGGCAGAAGGTCGATCCCCTCAGGTTTCCCGATCTGTCCCTGACCATCGTAAAGCTCATCGGCAGAGGCGAGTATGTGCTTGATCAGGCGAGAGGAGGGTCGCCTGAACATTTCGGGCTTGCGGTGAAGGACTACACCCATTCCACGGCGCCCAACCGGCGCTTT
>JBBRRM010000234.1:0-5351 GCA_038275915.1 Nitrospirales bacterium | reverse complement strand
GACCTTGGCAAACCGGAACCAGGAGTTTGTCAGTTCGAAATTCTTGTGAACGTTCACATTCGCGACCACATAGGAAGGGACGCTGAACGTATTGCTGTTGTTCAGGAAGTAGCTGTTGTAATAACTGCCTTCGACCCAGCCGTTTCATCCGGTCGGCGCATGATCGTAGGCGACTTTGCTGTTCAATACGTCGGTCGGCACATTGGGTACCTGCTTGCCGTCGCGGACCAGGAACCCGGTCGCGGTTCGATCTGAGAAATTGACGTACCTGGCATCAATGTGTGTATAGGCGCCGGAAATTCGTGCGCCTGTCACCGGGCGCCAATCGTAGGATGCTTCAATGCCCAGGTACTTGGAAGAGTCCGCATTGACGGAAGCCGTGTTCGCCCCTGATATCGTCTGCGTGATGATCTCGTCTTTGAAGAAGGTCATGAACCCGACGAGTTGGACTGTGAGGGTCTTGTGCAGCTTGGACTCCGTACCGATTTCCAGGTTGAGGTTCTTCTGCGGTTTCAGATCAAAGTTGGTCCCGGGAAGCCCAGTGACGGGATTGCGCAAGAGCTGGCTCATTTGAGGGATGCCGTACCCCGTCGAAGCCCGAATCCAATGTCGATAGGCCTCCGCCGGTTTCCAGGTGAGCGACATTTCCGGTGCCCAATTTGAGTAATCAAGACTCGCGTTGGCACGCGAGGACCCCACCCCCAACCCGCCTCCCGCGTCATAGTTGGTCGCCTGCACGCTGATGCGAGACTGTTCGAAACCAAGCCCGGCTGCCAGTATCCAGGTCGGCACGAATTCCAGTTCTTCCCGGAACCGGGCACCGATGTTGAAAATCGATCCGCGGGAGTTCTGGAGCAAGGGCCCTTTCGTTCCGAAACCGGTGGCAAGATTCTGGAATGAGTTGGCTTTCTGGTCCATCTCGTTGACAAAGAAGCCGAGATAGCTCTTCAGCGGCATCTCTCCAAGCCGGCCATCGTGCCGTAAATCGGCATAGTGCTTGTAGTTGGGATTTGTATTCTCGGTAATCTGCGAAAATGTTTGCTGAATGTCTTTGACGTCATAGTCGGCCTCCACCGTCAGGACGGTATTCGCGTCGATCTGCCGCTCGTACATGCCCCCCAAGATCGTGCGACGATCGACGCGGCTTTGATTGAGCAAGAGGGCGTTCGCGCAACCGGCGTTGTAGGTGCCGGGCGTACAGGTCGTTTGCGCTCCGCCTGCCTGCCTTTCGTTGGCTGTAAACTGAGCTTGGGTGAGTCTGGTCGGCACTTTTGTATTCAGCCAGTTGGAGATCGCCTTAAAATAGAAATTCTGCTTATCATCCACCTTGAAGCGAAAATTTAGGTTAAGCGTCTGGGTGTTGTAATTGCTGTTCTGGATAAAGCCGTCTTCCATGACCTGGCTCGCAAACATGGCGATGTCGACTTTGTCCGTTTCTTGACCGACGGCAACGCCGTACTTCTGGTACCCGTAGGAACCGCCCGATAAGAAGGTTTCCACTCCGTTGATATCGCTTCCGCGTCTGGTCCTGAACTGAACCATTCCGCCGAGCGCGTAGTTGTCGTACAGGGAGGACGACGCGCCTCGAGTCACTTCGACGCTCCGCATAAACCAGGGATCTTGCATGTCGAGGCGTGAGAGCCCGTCGGATTGAGTCTGGATGAATCCGTCTTCGTATATCTTGATATCCCGAGTTGCGAAGGTCGTCTTGGCACCCTGGCCACGAATCATCATGCTAAAGTCACGCGGTCCGTTCGCCTGGCGCAAGACCACGCCCGGGAGTGATTCCATCGACTCCTTCATGGTCCGAGTCGGTTGGGAATCAGTTTCAGATGGAGGGGTGGCAGAAAGTGAAACACCTTCCGGTCGCTTGTAGACCCGCTTGCTGACGATGCTGACATCGGATAGCTCATATTCCGGTATGGCCTCGGGTTCTTGCGGTGCCACCTTCTCCGTGACCACCTTGGGCCGTTCAGCGGGTGGCAACTGACTCTCGCGGCTCTTCTGGAGATCTTCCAGCTCCTGGAGAATGCCCTTGAGCTGCTCGCGCAATTGCTCTTCGCGCGGCGACGCTTGCTCGCCTGCCGGTGGTGGAGACTCTTGCGCGAACGCGACATGAGGTAAGGCCGTGAGGCTTCCAATCACGCCTGCTACCCAACATGCTTGTGTCAACCTCTTGAACGAAACCATGGTCCCGTACTCCTTCTTGTCATGCATGAAATGCAACAATCGCCTCGGTGCACACGCAGGCTGCACGATCTGCGGGGCTGCCAGTGCAGAAAGATTAGCTGATGGACGATGAGGGGATATAAAGTTACCGGATTGGGGGCGCGCGGGACTGTGCCGATTGCTGGGAAAGGATCGACGAGACGGACATGGCGACCAACAGCAACATCGCCACGGGGTGAAGCGGCTGCGTCTGTGGCGTGGTCGCGGGCAGGTCAACGGTCGGATTGGCATGACAGGCCCAGGCGCACAAAGACGAATGCGTCACTCCGCCCGTGTGATGATGGGCCGAGCGTGGCTGGCTCTCGTGCGCAAAGAGACAGGGCACGGCACTGATAGAGAGTGTCAGATACAGCGCCGCAATGGCCAGAGCCAGCGGGACGAAACACTTCCTCATTTCCCGCTCTCCACGACCTGCCGCATCACCGCCACCGCCTCGGGACTATCCCATGCACGAGGCCCGACGGCTCTCCCGACGAGCGTGCCATCCCGGGCAATCACGATGGTGGTTGGGAGTCCGCGCACCATGAACGACCGTGATACTTCTTGATCTTCGTCGAAGAGTACAGGAAGGCTGATTCCCAATTGAGATAGAAAGTGGACGATGCCCTGGCGTTGCAAATCCGTCGTAACGGTCAACAGCACGAAACGGGTGGGGTCCAATTGCTGTTGCAATCGGGCGAGTCCGGAGATTTCTTCTTTGCAGGGTCCGCACCAGGTGGCCCAAAAGTTCACGAGCACCACCTTCCCGGCCAGCTCGCTCGACTTCAAGACCTTGCCGTCCAGCGTCGTCAATTCGAAGGGAGCCGCCATGCTCCCGGCCGGCAACCGGCTCATCTTGAGCGCCGCAAAGAGATCGCTGGCTAGCGCGGGAACCGAGGAGGCGATACTCATCAGAGAGAGCATCGCGGCAATCACAATTCGTTTCAATGACACAGGCACGTTATGGCTCCTGTCTCGCGATCACGTTCGGAGCCGGCAGCTGGAGTGTTTGGACGACCATACGATGAGCGGGCATCGCGTGCTCCATCCAAGCCAGGGCAGCAACCCCTTTCGAGTTCATCGAGAGGGAGGGTGTCTGGCCCTTCTTCTCGTTCAATTTCTGTGGCGTGCTAAACGTCTGTCCACGATCGAGGGAGACATTCATCACCACTTCACGCCGGACCGGCGATTGTTCTTCCCAGACGATGACGAGACGCCCCTCAGGATCGACTGCCATCTGCGGATGATCAGGAAAGGTTCCCTTGGAAACGTTCAGCTTTTGCTTGGGCGAAAAGGTGTTGCCCTGATCGTCAGAGAAGGCCAGGAACACGGCCGGAGTCTCGTCGACACCCTCGGTGTACCAGACAACATAGAGCCGCCCGAGCCGATCCGTCCCGATTGACGCAGGCCGATGCGGACAGCCTGGAAACACCCAGCGGTCATGTCCCACAATCACCGGCGAGGAAAACGTATTTCCGCGGTCAGTGGAGCGCGCGACAACCGTTTCACGGAGATCGCCAGGGAGCACCTTGCGCCAGGCCACAAAGAGCGTCCCGTCCGGCCCGGTCGTAAGAGACGTCCGGCAGCAGACACAGGTGTTGTCGTCTACTTTGAGGTTCTTCGCGACAGTGCGACCGTGATCAGTCGAGCGCGTCACAAAGGTGCCGGATTCTTTCTTACCGTCGCGCCCATCGATCCAGGCCACATGCACAGCGCCGTCAGAGGCGACGTGGATCGAATCGAAACTGTGGCCAATGACCTGCTCGTCGTCATTTACCAGAATGGACGGCAAAAATGTTTTGCCGCCGTCCGTCGACCGACTGAGTCTCAGTTCGTTCGAGAAGGGCTTGTCCGGCGCCAATTTTGGATGGGTCAAGGCCCATGTCAGGAACACCTCGTCCCCGACCACGGCCAGGGCCGGCGCCTCCTGTCGCATATAGGGTGCCTCGGTCGGCTGGTTCACTTTGACTGAAGCCCCGATCGGGCCTGCAGACTTTTCAGTTCGGGCATAGAGCACCGCTCGCGTCTCTTGGTCCTCTTCCATCCAGGCAAGCGAGATACGGCCTTCCTCGTCAATCCGGACGGAAGGACCGACCACCGCCCTTACCGGACGGTCGGACGTCAGTTTCGGACCGAACCGTAACGCCTGATCCGGCTCGGCCCGGGCTATCGATGCGAGCGCGACGGCGCTGATGGCAATCCCGACTAGCCATGTCAATCTCTTCGTTTGTAATTTCCGTTCGATCATACTTAGCCTCACTTCGATCCGCGAATGGACAAGGTTACGTCTCGACCCGCTGCGTCTTGGCCAGCACTCCCCCCCGGCAATGATTCAAGCGACTCCTTCATGCTTCTCGTCGGTTGATCCGTAAACTCACTTCCTGGAGCCGTGGATCGAGACGTCCCTTCCGGCTGCGATCGGATCCGCCGTAACTCACTCTCAACGTTTGTACGATCTCGCTGCAGTTCTTGAATGCGTGCCGTCCGCTCCGACTCGCTCATGGCCGCCAGCCTCTCACCGGCCCATGCCGGCTCAGTCACACCAGCCACAACGCCGAACAGCAGCGAAACTCCTATCACCCTCGACCGCTGAGCTGATGGCATACACATGAGTCCTGTCTCCTACCGTCAATTTGCCAGGCTATAGACAATCGGAAGGTTCATGGCCACTTCCGAAGCGTGTAGCTCGTGCTTCATATGGAGCGGGCAGGCCAGCCGAATGGCTTCCAATGCGGCACGGTCCAGCGCGTCATAGCCCGAACTCTTTTGGATCTTCACGTCCGCCAGCTGACCATCCGCTCGAATGACTACCCGCAACACAACCTTCCCTTCCCATCCGTTGAGGCGCGCCGCGCTGGGATAACGTTTCAGCTCTGCCACCCGTCGCCAGAGCGATTCGGCCAGCCAGCCATGATCAGCTTTAACTGCAGAAGTCGGAGGAGTTGCCATCGCCACTTGGGGCGCGGACTCCCGGGCGACAGGTTCAGCCGTCTTCGCCTCGCTTGCAGCAGCCATCGGTGGCGCTGAGGGGGCTGGGAGGTCGGAATCGTGCGTAACAGAAGCCGTCTCAACGGTACGCGTATTGACAGGAGGAGCGGACGCTTCGGTTACCACGGGCTGGGTCACGGTCTGCGACGCCTGCG
>JBBRRM010000233.1:0-5378 GCA_038275915.1 Nitrospirales bacterium | reverse complement strand
CCGACACGCCCGACTTCGTCCTGCGGATGTATCACCAGGACCACATCCACTGCGAGGTCGGTATGTGAGGTGCCGGGCGGTCAGCCCGGCCGGCATTGTCGCCGCATCAACTTTTTGCCTTCACTGCCAGCAAAACGCGTGCCCGCGGCCGCCGGCACCGCCGCAGTCCTCCTGCGATCAGCGCCAGCCAGCCTTTCACTTGCCACCTTCGCGGCACAGGATGGTAACATCTTTGCATGGTTCGATTGAGCTGAAGGTCACGGAGGTGGGTATGGCCAAGCGAACAACCATGGCGGCCTTGTCTAGCTTGCTCGCTCTCTTCTTCGCGGGCCTTTGTGCGGCTCAAACCAACACCAAAACTCCAATGGCGACGAATGGCGGACCCTGGACATTGACGGCGGCCGATGCCGATGGCGCCTCGGCCCGGGCCTACTTGGTAAACACGTCGACCGGCGATTCCTATGATTGCCACGCCCGCTATGTTTGGCTGGAGACAACGATTTCGGAGGTGGTCTGTCGCCCGTTCGACGTCACGCCCAAGAGCACGGGCTCCAACAAAGGACCCTATGTGCCGTCCATGCTTCCCGTGAACGGATCACAAATGGTGAGTCTCTTCGTGTGGTTCGTCAATCCAGACACGGGTTCGTTCATGGGATGCGTTTGGCATAATGCACGCCAGGCTTGCAAGGAAGGTGAAGTCAAACCGCGCTAGGGGCCCGCGGTGACAGCGCCAGGGCTTGCCATGAACCGCATCCGCGGCCGCAAGGCCGCACGGTATGTCCCGCCGACCGATTTCAAACAGTCGTCGCTCGGCAGGCTGCTGGCGGGAACAGGCCGCAGCCTGCAGCCAGCCTCGGGACGAAAGTCGCAGGACGGTGAACGAACGGTGTTCACATCAGGCGACGTCGCCCTGCTGAAGCGGCCCTGCGTCGCCATCATCGGATCGCGCAAGGTTTCCGCCGCGGGCGAGCGCAAGACGCGGGAGCTGGCGCGCGCGCTCGTCGAAGCCGGCGTCGTCGTCATGTCCGGTTTGGCAGAGGGCGTCGACAGCGCGGCGATGACGGAAGCGATCGAGGCCGGTGGCCACACCGTCGGCGTCATCGGTACCCCCCTGGACAAGGCCTATCCCGCCGGCAACGCGCGGCTGCAGGAACGCGTCTATCGTGAGCACCTGCTGGCCAGTCAGTTCGCGGCCGGAGCGCAGCTTCGCCCGGGCAATTTTCCGATGCGCAACAAGCTGATGGGCGCCCTCTCCGATGCCAGCGTGATCGTCGAGGCAGTGGATGGGTCGGGCACGATCCACCAGGCCAACGAATGCGTGCGGCTCGGGCGCTGGCTGTTCATCGCGCGGACCGCGATCGACGATCCCGAGCTCGCCTGGCCAGCCAGGTACGCCGGATACGAACGGCTCGTCGCGCTGGACAAAGCTTCACAGATCATCGAGCGCGTGAGGACCCCATGACGATCACTGTTCATGCCTTCGGCGCCTACCGCACGACTCTGGCCGGCGGCCGAAGCCGGCAGGAGCTTCAGATGTCGAGCGTCGTCAAGATCATCAAGAAGGACGCCACGGCGATTCGTGCCACCGACATGACCGACCTCGACGGCATGACGGTAAAGCTCGGCACCGGCAATCGCGACGATGTGCTGCGCATGTTCGGCAAGTGGGGAGCGCGCCGTCTGCAATCGCTCGGCGCGGCAGGTTCCATCATCGTCGGCGTCCCGGGTTCCTCGCACACCACGGCGGCCGGCACCTTCACGGCCGGTCGCATGGCCGCGGCGGTGGCGCAATATTGTGCGGCGTCGGCCAGGCCGATCCTCTACTTCACCGACGCGATGAAGCCTGCCCACGAAGGAAACAAGCAGGCGCGTGACATCGATTTCCTGTCGGGCAAGCTCGCCTGCACCGAACCGCAGATCACGGGGAGCGTGGTTCTCGTCGACGATGTCGTAACCACGGGGGCTCACATGGTGGCTTGCGCGCGGAAGCTGCGGGCCCTCGGTGCGACGATCACGCTCGGTTTGTGCGCCGCCAGAACTGTCCGCGCGGCAGTCCCCGACCCGCTCGATTTGCCGCCGTTCATCATCGAGACTTGAAGTTGCCAACGCCCGTGCCGAGAGCATCCGCGCGGCGCCGACTTGTCGCCAGCGCCGCCCGGACTTTCGCCCCTATTCCGCGCATGCCGGAGGAAGTCGACAAACTGCGCCGGGAGGGCTGGAAGCGCGCTGAACGTGTGCACCGCCTGGAGCGCCGAGTGATGCAGCTCGGCGGGATAGTTCTCGGAGGCCTGGTGGTTGGCTATTTCGCGGGCGTCGCCTACCTCATCCGCGAGGCGGATTCGTCTTGGCGCTATGTCTTGGTGGCTGTCGCTGCGGTCGGTTTCGCCGCAATGATCTACCACGCCTCCCAGGATTTCTACAAAGAACGCTAACGCGTCAGCGAGTTGCCAACGAAGGTTGTGAACCAGGGTCGCAACATCTTTGCCTGTGTTGAGCACGATGCCGTAGCATTGCCAGATCGACGGGTCCGGCTTGGCCCCGAAGGTAACGGCGAATAGTCTCCGAGGACATGGGGAGATTCGATGATCGTTCGGACTTCGCTGGCCGCCCTCGCCTTGCTGGCATTCCCGGCGCTGGCTCAGCAGACGCAGCCGGTTGGATTGCCGATGCCCAAACCGGCTGCCGGGTGTGGAGTGCCCAGCCGGAGCCAACTGAATCGGTAAGCTGGTCGGGCTCCTGTGCCAACGGCTTGGCTCAGGGTCAGGGGACCTTGCAGTGGTTCAAGAACGGCAAGCCGAATGGCCACTCGATGGGCGAGTTTCGCGACGGCGGAAATCCGGATCCTGTGGCCATGCCAAACCCTCGCCTTCGGTCTGTATCGTTGAACCGTCGCTCGACGACGTGACATAGCGGGAACATAGCCGGGAAACAGTGGATGACCCGGTTCCGTTACGTTCATCACGACCGGATTACAGTACTGATCCTCCGTGAGATAAGACTTCACTCGACCCAGTGGCGTTCCCTAGGGTCGGAATGGCGTAAATCGGCCTCCTCCGCTCCTTAAGATGTAATGCGCTGTGATCTCGGCGGCGGTTGACCTGGAGGTTTCGACCTCTTTCAAGACAAGCTCTTCAGGGAAAATACCTCTTCGTAGAAAGTACGGACGCAATCCACACAGATAAATACGTCCGGGCCGGCTCCAAGTTGGACTTCGAATCCGCTTTGGCCACAAAACGAGCAGGACGAGGACGGGGCACGCTCTTTATTTCGATCGCCAAAGATCAGTTCTCCGATCGCCAGGTGAACGAGGCTCAGGGCTGCCATGGACAACTGCTGGTCGCCCTCGGCCTGGTAGTGCAAATAGGCGTCGATCCCAGCTTTGAGCGCGACCTCGAATTTTCTCTGATCCATGGCAGCTTGCCAAGCTTCAGAGGCAGCTTCGAGGACACCTGCTGGAAACTTGTCGACCATTGATGCCCTCTGCAATGTCGCGTCTTTCGACGGCGGATGTCTCCCATTCGGACCAGGCGGGGCTAAAGCTCTGAGCGCGACAGGCACAATCGGTCAATAGCAAGCAGGCCAGAGCGAGCAGTATTCCACGAAGGACTTTCATTGCAATCCGCCTCAACCGTGACCGAACGCACCGACAATACGGTCGCACGAAGGGCAAGGCGGCGCAACAACCTATCGACAAGAAGGTTAATAATATCCAACTTATACGTGCAATGGTCCCTGGGCGGCGGTCGTCACTCTTCCAGCCACCATAACTGTGGCGGCCACGGCCGTCGTGTCGGGGCCGTCGGACCACTCCTGTCGAAGTCAAAATAAAGCGGCTCGGGCATCATATAAGAAGGCGGGGGCGGTGGGGAGTGCTCCGTCGTCGGGCGGTGGGAACTCGAAGAGCAGGGCCTTTGAGCAGGGCCTTTTTCGCCTCGCCAGGCTTGGACACCAAGACGCCAATGGCGGCATCGCAGTTGAACCTCTTGCTGATCTCGAAATCGAAGCCTGCAACGTCATGGATCCGTTGTTGCACCAAGGTGACACACCAAAAGGGACCCCATATCCAAAAAGCTGCCATCAGCACCGGAATTGCCGCGGCCAGTCCAATCCCGCCGAGGATGAGCCCGGCAATGCCACCGAGGAGAAAGCGTTGGGCTTTCGCGATGAAGGAAGAGAACCTAGACAACCGCACCTCAACACGCCGAACGATCCGTACGACCGGCTCGGCCAGACACCCAGAATGGTGACACAGGTATTGCCCATCGCAACTACCAAAAGACGCGATGAGTCGTAAACTACTACTTTAGAGTGTATCATCGATCGACCAAACATTCCGCTTTAAACACGGCCTCTTTGAGTCGCTAACATTCGGCTGGCGGATGACGAAGGCCTGGATAGACATCATCGCCAATGTTGTATCTGACCGTAAGAGTCTTCCATTTGTCTGTGAGGCAGTCGACGTGGCTAACACTTGACAGCGAGATTTGGACGATGTGCTCGTCGATCGAGGTGATGATGGGTACGGGGTCAGCCTCACCACGCCTGTACTCCAGAGGTACGCGGTTGACCTCGCGCGTGTACTGCAAGAGGCGCGTCTTCTTCATTCCGCCGGACTTGGAGACATTGACGCTGACCGCGGGAGAATGCCAACAGTCCGTTTCGCTGACCTCAAAATCAAAACCCGAAACACCATGGGCTTACCAAACGCTTCGGTAAAACAGGGACTGTAAGTCCCGATTTTCACCAGCCAATACAGGGCGATAAAACCCGCCGCGCCTACATTGAGCCAGACGAAGGCTTTCGCGATGAAGGAAGAGAACGCCGCTAGTCGCATTCGGGTAGTCGAGCACGGACGCTTGGATACTTAACGGCGCCGATGTCGTATCTGATCGTCAAGCCTCCCCATTTGTCTCTGCGGCAGTCTACCTGCCCAACACCCGATAACGAGATTTGAATGGTGTGCTTGTCGATCGAGGTGATGGCGGGAACCGGGTTGGCACCGCGAGTGTACTGAAAGAGGCGGGTCCTCTTGCTTCCTCCAGGCCACGAGACAAAGACGCTGACGGCTGGTGAGTGCCAGCAGTCCGTTTCGCTGACCACAAAATCAAAACCCGAAATGCTGGGTAGTTCGGCAAGTACCTCGGTAAAACAGCCATGAAACATCACAAACTGCCGAGCGCTTTCCAAAAGCACAAATAGAAGTCCCAAAACCAGCGTGACTCCGATGAGCCAACGACGCACGGTTGAAACGAAGGAAGATATTCTCGACAAAGGGGTCCTCGGGGGCGGCAGCCATGACCGGTCGAACCGTGTCAAGAATAGTGCCACACCATAGGGGCGCGTAGCAACAAGTGAGTGGAGCATCGTCCATAGATATA
>JBBRRM010000232.1:0-5381 GCA_038275915.1 Nitrospirales bacterium | reverse complement strand
CGGGTCCTTCGATTCCGGTAGAAGTGGCTGGGCTCCCAGGTGTGCCGTCGGCGGGTGATGTATTTCAGGTCGTCAAAGACGAGCGGGTCGCGCGAGAGATTGCGGAGGATCGATCTCGGAAGCAGCGAGTGGCTGATTTGTCCGGGTCTGCAAAGGTCACGCTGGACGATCTGTTTGCCAAGATCAAGGAAGGGTCGGTCAAAGAGCTGGCACTCGTCATTAAGTCTGACGTCCAGGGATCAGCAGAAGCGCTGACGGCCGGCGTCGAAAAACTTGCGACCGCCGCGGTCAAGCTGCGCGTCATTCATAGCGGCGTCGGCGGGATCACGGAATCAGACGTGTAACTGGCTGCGGCGTCGAAAGCCATTAATATCGGGTTCAATGTCAGGCCGGAGCCGAAGGCGTCCGCCTTGGCCGAGCAGCAAGGTGTCGACGTCCGTCTGTACACCATTATTTACGACGCGATGGCCGAAATTAAGGCCGCCATGGAAGGGTTGCTCGAACCGACGCTCAAGGAGCGGATTTTGGGGAGGGCCGAGGTGCGACAGGTTTTCTCGGTCTCCAAAGCCGGAGTCATTGCGGGAGCGTATGTGGTAGACGGCACGATCACCCGTGCAGCCGTCGGAGTTCGGGTGATTCGCGATAATGTGGTCGTTTATCAAGGGAAGCTGGGCTCATTGCGTCGTTTCAAGGATGACGTACGTGAAGTGCAGCAGGGTTATGAATGCGGAATCAGCGTCGAGAATTTCAACGATATCAAGGCCGGGGATATTATCGAAGCCTATGCGGTCGATAAGATTGCTGGAAAACTCTGAGCCCTGAGCCGACGCCGTGAGCATGATCGTCGGTCTCTGTACTATTGAGTTGTTCCTTCCGGGTAGTCAATCGCTGAAGGACAAACGGCAGGTACTGTTGAGTCTCAAAGATCGGTTGCGGGAGAAGTTCAATCTTTCCGTAGCCGAAGTCGATGGACAGGATTTGTGGCAGAAGGCCGTATTGGGACTTGCCTGTGTGGCCAACGAAGGACGGTATGTCAACCAAGTGTTGGACCAGGCGCTGAACGTGATTCGCGCGGTCCCGACGGTGGAAGTTGTCCAGTCCCGAATAGAACTGTTGTGACGGCGGCATGCCTGGGTGGAGTGCGCGGTGGCCAAGACGGGATATCATCGAGCCGATCGTGTGGCCGATCAAATCCGGATGGAAGTGGCCGATATCCTCATGCGGAAAATCAAAGATCCGCGCGTGCAGTCCGTCACCGTGACCGACGTGAAATTGACCAGCGACCTGCGGATTGCGCGTGTGTTCGTGACGGCCATGGGCACGGAAGAAGAAGAGCGGAACGTGTTCGCCGGGCTGGCTCAGGCCAACGGGTTTGTGCGTGGTGAATTGGGCCGTCGACTCTCGCTCCGGTATTTGCCAGAGATCGTCTTTGCTAAGGATGTCAGCGGACCGAGAGGCGATCGTGTCTTGAAGCTGCTGGACGAGCTCCACGTCAAAACGGAGGCCGAGGACGGGTCGTCTGAGGAGAGGGCCGGGTCGTAGCATCGGGGACGTGATGATGGATCTCGCACAGAGCTGTGCCGTCGTCGACGGCGTTCTGACAATCAAGAAAGAGACCGGGTGGACCTCCCACGATGTCGTGGCGAAGGTGCGGCATCTTCTCGGTGGAACGAAGGTCGGCCATGCCGGCACCCTTGATCCTGCTGCAACGGGAGTCTTGCCCCTGCTGATCGGGCGGGGAACCCGCATTGCCGAGTATCTTGTTGAGTGGGATAAGGAATATCGTGCGGTGCTTCGCCTTGGCGAGACCACCGATACGCAAGACGCGACGGGTACGGTCTTGGCACGAGACACGACGAATTTCGTGACGCCGGCGGCGATTCATGAAGCGGTCGGTCGATTCCGCGGCCCGATTGAGCAAGTCCCTCCGATGTACTCGGCGGTGAAAGTCGGGGGCGTTCCTCTCTATAAATCCGCTCGAGCGGGCAAAACGATTGCTCGGGACGCGCGAATGGTCGTCATCCACAGTCTTGACGTGGAGGCGATACATGAGCGGGATGTGACATTGCGCGTGGTCTGCTCGAAGGGGACCTATGTTCGGACGCTCTGTGCCGATATTGGAGAGGTCTTAGGTGTCGGCGGCCACATGCTATCATTGGAACGAAGGCGAGTGGGTCCTTTGACGATCGATCAAGCAATCACGATCGATGAGGTGATCACCCGCCATGCCTTGGGTCGGTTGGGTGATGATGTGTTGTCGCTGGATCGTGCATTGGACCAACTGGGAATTGCGGTGGTGGATCAACACACTGCCGATCGAGTGCGACACGGGGCTCCCGTGCCTGCGGCCAGGGTTCTACGCTGGGAAGGGTTGGCCGATGGCGAGCGCCGCTTACACATGCCGGTCCGCATCCATGATACTGAAGGACGCCTGGTGGCGATTGGAAAGTGTCCGAGTAATTTGGGAGATGCACTCAAGGTTGAGAAGGTGTTGATCGAGTAGCACGTATGAGACTCGGTTGCCGATGAAGGAAAGGAACAGGAAGGAAGGAACCCATGGCATTACTCAAAGAAGCAAAGACCGAGTTGATCAAGCAGTACCGGCAACATGAGACGGATTCCGGCTCGCCGGAAGTCCAGATCGCGGTGTTGACCAACCGGATCACCTATTTGACGGAACATTTCAAGCTCCACAAGAAAGATCATCACTCGCGGCGCGGCCTGCTTCTCTTAGTCGGGCGTCGTCGGCGTTTGCTCGACTATCTTCGTGGCTTCAGCGACGCACGCTATCGTGCGGTGATCGAGCGATTGGGCATTAGAAAGTAGTATCCCGTCTCGCTGTCGCGCCAGAGGGCGCAACAGCGGACAGTCGTCAGTCGCACAGGTGAACACTGAGAGAGACTGGGAGTGTCCCACATCGCTCGAGTCTCTCTCTGTGGGCATCTGTGGGGCCTAACCAGAGGAGACCAGATGGTACACACAGTTGAAATAGAGGTTGCCGGGCGCACCTTGCGACTCGAAACCGGTCGTGTAGCGCGACAAGCTGACGGGTCGATTTGGGCCTCGTACGGCGACACCGTTGTGTTGGCCACGGCCGTCGCATCACAGGTCGCCAAGCCGGGCATCGATTTTCTTCCCCTCACGGTCGACTATCAGGAAAAATCCTTCGCAGCAGGGAAGATCCCCGGGGGATATTTCAAGCGGGAAGCCCGTCCGTCTGAAAAAGCCGTGCTGACTAGCCGACTAATCGATCGGCCGCTCCGTCCACTTTTCCCCGAGGGCTATTACTTCGAAACCCAAGTCATCGCTTCGGTCCTCTCGGCCGATCAGACCGGCTCGTCTGACATACTCGCGATTATTGCCTCTTCTGCTGCTCTGACCATCTCGAATATTCCATTCGACAATCCGATCGCAGGCGTGAGGATCGGTCGGTTGGATGGCAAGTTCGTCGTCAATCCGAATCTTGAAACTGTAGCGAAGAGCGAGCTACAACTCGTTGTGGCGGGGACGGCTGATGCGGTCATGATGGTCGAAGCAGGGGCGAACGAACTGTCCGAAGCCATCATGCTAGAGGCGATCGAACTCGCGCATGCCGAGATCAAAAAGATTGTGGCGAAAATTCGTGAACTGCAAGCCGCCGCTGGCAAGCCTAAGCGGAAGGTGGCGAAAGAGCATATCGACTCCGCCCTTGCCGCTCAGGTGAAGGCGTTAGTGGCGCAAGGGATTCGCGATGCCATCATGATTCCCAACAAAGCGGCCAGGCAGGAACGGTTGGATGAGGTCAAGGGCGACGCCGTTCAAAAACTCAAGAGTGCGGACGATCCGAATCGGGAGCGGCACGTTAAATTGGTATTCCATGAACTGGAGTATTCGGAAGTCCGGAACATGATCCTGGAGAAAGGAACGCGGGCGGATGGGCGAGGTCCGGCTGATATTCGTCCGATCACCTGTGAAGTCAGCGCGTTGCCCCGGACACACGGCTCTGCCATTTTCACCAGGGGCGAGACCCAAAGTTTAGCGGTGGTCACGTTGGGGACCACGGACGACGAGCAGCGGATTGATGCGTTGGAAGGGGAGTACATGAGGACCTTCATGCTCCATTACAACTTTCCGCCGTTCAGCGTCGGCGAGGCGCGACCGCTCCGCTCACCGGGGCGCCGGGAAGTCGGCCATGGTGCATTGGCGGAACGGGCGTTGACCCCAGTGGTTCCCAGTAAGGAAACCTTCCCCTACACTCTCCGTATCGTGTCCGATATCCTTGAATCCAACGGATCGTCTTCGATGGCGACGGTCTGCGGCGGAAGCCTTGCTATGATGGATGCCGGCGTGCCGATCAGAGAAGCCGTTGCAGGGATCGCGATGGGATTGATCAAGGAAGGCGATCGGGTCATGATCCTCTCCGACATTCTGGGGTTGGAGGATCACCTGGGTGATATGGACTTTAAGGTCTGCGGCACCAAGCAAGGCGTGACGGCGCTACAGATGGATATCAAGATCGGCGGCATTACATCGGCATTAATGCAGAAGGCCTTGGAGCAAGCCAAAGCGGGTCGGCTGCATATTTTAAGCTGTATGGAGAAGGCGCTCCAAGCGCCGAGAACTACCCTATCGACTTATGCGCCACGGATCTTCACGATGAAGGTGAAGCAGGACAAGATTCGAGAGATCATCGGTCCGGGTGGAAAAACAATCCGCGGCATCATTGCGGATTGCGGTGTCAAAATTAATGTCGACGACAGCGGAACCGTGACGATCGCCTCGGTTGACGGAGCCTCGGCCGAGAAGGCTAAAGAAATGATCAGTCGGATTACCGAAGAGGTCGAGATCGGGAAGATTTACATGGGCACTGTACGGAAAATCATGGACTTCGGCGCGTTTGTCGAAGTCCTGCCGGGAACCGATGGACTGGTGCACATTTCTCAGCTGGCACACCATCGGGTTCAAGCGGTGTCCGACGAGGTGAAGGAAGGCGACCAAATTTTAGTGAAGGTCCTTGAAGTGGATCGGCAAGGAAAGATCCGCCTGAGTCGCAAAGAAGCTATGCCCGCTCCTACCGGGGCTGGTACGCCAGACCCGTCGGCCAGGTAATCGTCTTGTATCGCAAGCTCGTTCTGGACAACGGGGTGCGGGTGGTGACCGAACGGATTCCGACGCTCAAGTCGGTAACCGTGGGCGTCTGGGTCAACACGGGGTCACGGGACGAGCAGCCCTCCCAGGCAGGGTATTCCCACTTTATCGAACACATGCTCTTCAAAGGAACGCGCAGACGTTCCGCTGCTGAGATTTCGCGTGAAATCGATGCGCTCGGTGGAGAAATGAATGCCTTTACCTCGCACGAGACGACGACCTACTATGTGAAGGTGTTAGATCAGCAGCTCCAA
>JBBRRM010000231.1:0-5406 GCA_038275915.1 Nitrospirales bacterium | reverse complement strand
GCAGGATCTTGCGTTGGAATCAGAAGACGATCTGCTGGGTCTGTATCAAGGCGTTCCGATCGATGAGACGTCGTTTTTTCAACCTGCTGGTGAGCTGCCCGCCCGTATTTCCATCTATCGAGGTCCGATCCTGCGCCTCTGCCGGACGAAGGCTGAAGTGATTCACGAAGTTCGAGACACAGTGGTCCATAAACTCGGACACCATGTTGGACTGAGTGACGAGGAGATGCCGTACTGACAGGATGCTGAAAAAGTCTGCCAGCTTCGTTCTCGGCTCATCGAAATCCTCAACGTACCCCTGAGGGTACGCCTCCGGTTTCGACTTGCCTGCGGCCTCGCTGGACAAACTTTTTGAGCATCCTGCTGGACTGTTCTCCTGTCGTGGCATGCGCACGGACCTCGAAGTTCGCGCGTGCCAACATCGTGGTTGCGAATCTCCTAAGACTTTGCCTGAATCAAGGTCCGCCGTTGATAGCCGATGGCGAGCATGACAACTCCCACGACGATCATAGGCAAGGAGAGGAGTTGGCCCATCGAAAAAGAACCGAGAATGAAACCGAGGTGGGCATCCGGTTCACGAAAAAATTCGACGATCATCCGACAGAATCCATAACCGGCGATAAAACTCCAGAAGAGCGTCCCGGGTGGCGGCGAGGTTTTCGCAATGACCCATAACAGGGCGAACAGGAACACACCCTCAAGACCTGCCTCATACAGCTGTGAGGGATGACGGCAGACAGGTCCACCATTTGGAAACACCATACACCAGGGAACATCGGTCGCCCGGCCGTACAACTCTCCATTGATGAAGTTGCCGAGTCGTCCGAACGCGAGTCCGATCGGTGTGGCGGCGGCTGCCAAGTCTGCGACCTGATAGGCAGGAATACCCTGCCGTCGGCTGAACCAGAATAAGGCGACGATGACGCCGAGCAGGCCCCCGTGGAACGACATGCCCCCTTCCCAGACAGCCAGAATCTTGAGCGGATGCTGCGCATAGTAAGAAAAATTGTAGAAGAGCGTATAGCCGATCCGTCCTCCGATAAACACCCCCAATGCAGCCCACACGACCATGTCATACACCTGGTCCCTGGTCATGGAAGGGCCACTCGACTCCACGCGGTGTGTAATCATGAGATAGGCCCCTGCCAGTCCAATCAGATACATCAGACCGTACCAGCGAAATTGTAAGGGGCCCAGTTCAAGAAAGACGGGACTGATGTTGGGATAGGGGATCTCGTGCAACCAAGTCATTAATGCCTCATGTGGCGATGTTGCCCGATCATAGGTGACGCTCTCTACCATTGCAAGCAGGTGAATGCGACATGGCGAAGCATTGCTAAGAGCCAGTTTGAGAGACCTACCACTTTTGTCTGTTGGTTTTCTGTCACGCCTGTGTCGTGAGTTGTGAGGAAAACGCCACCGAAAATTAGGCGCTCCTAATCGTCGACCCAGTGTTGTCAGGAATTGTGACGAATCGTGGGAGATTTTCGTATTGTCTCGCCTGGCACGCTTACTGCTGAAGGGATAGCGCATGAACGTACAGGGTGGCGGCAATCACATTCTTCATTCAACCTTCAAGGAGGTTCACATGTCAGATCAGGGACGTCAGGTTGCAAAGGCAGCAGCGTTGGTGGCGGGTGGGGCGGTCATCGGCGCGGGGATTGGATTACTCTTCGCGCCGCAAACGGGAGCAGCGACCCGGCGTGAGGTCGGTCGCTATGCGAAGAAGGCTCAGGTGCAAGCGACTCGCTGGAGTCGAGCGGTGCAATCCAGCGTGAAAGATGTCATGGATCGCAGTAAATCGCTCATCCAAAAAGAAGGTCAGAGAGCGCGGATCGAAGCGGCGTAGTGAAATCGATTTGCTCGATGATCAGACCTGTGGCGCAAACAGCTTGGGGCCAGGCTGTTTGCGCCAACGACAGCACTGTGACCGCACTGGATCTTCGCTTACTGGGTCCTTACTGGACGTCCTTTTCGAGCAGCTTGTTGGAGTCTACTGGGCCTCAGTAGAATCCACTGCGGTCGCTGCTGGCGAAACTGTTGTGTGATCCCAATCCCGCCGACTTGTTATCGAACAAAGTCACTTGCGAATCTCTGAGGTCTCTCGCAGGCGTGACGGAGAAGCGCTTGAAGAGACCTCATTTCTCTTCAGACTTGCGGCCATCCTCTCCTTCATGGGATTATCCCGACTCGCTGCCCACCGAAGAGGCGAGGGGATGTGGCGAAATTGGCATACGCACAGGACTTAAAATCCTGAGGTGCGAAAGCACCGTGAGGGTTCAAGCCCCTCCATCCCCACCAATTTCAAGCAGTTGGCCCTCTTTCCTGTCGCGGCTCATCGGTCTCTTGCCGTAATTGTCCCTCAATTTGTCCCTGAATGGCTGCACGGTTTGACCGTCGCTTCTCTTTCTTATGGAGAGCCGCCAACTTTTTCAGTCCGTCCGACAGGTCCGATTCTGAAACAATGGCGTAGCGCCGATAGACGTTTTCGGTCTTCCGTGTAGCGTGAAGGCATGGGAGCGTTTACATTTCACGGGCCGGATGCAATGCGTGACTTGCGACAAGTGGTTCACGGCCAACGTCTGCTTGCCTTTCTTCGGATTCCGTCCGCCCGGTGTTGTTCCAATTTGCGCGATGACTTTGGACTCATCGAAACGTAACGTTGGTCCAAGCTTCAGGTGAGGCCGCGTGTCGTTCCTAACCTTTCTGTACATCGTTATGGGGGCTTCGTGTAAAATTCTGGCGAGCTGTTTGTCGGTGAGTAACGGTTGCATCTGGCGTCACCTCCTTGGTTGCAAACAAAATAAAACGGGCTGGGACAACTCGCATAATGCGAATCATCCCAGCCCGTTGGTTTTCAGAAATAGGCTGGGTCGATCGGGCCCGGTAGGTGTAACGGGACGTCTCCTGTTCTCGTTTATCTCTTGTATACTCTAGCGTGTTTTTGAGATCAAGGGAAGGTTGTGAAGAGAGTGGTGGGTCTGTCTGAATCAGCCGATTACTTTTCAGGCGGGGCCAATGGTCCTGCCCATTCACTGGAAGTAAACGACTCAACAGGACGGTCAAAAGGCTCGTTATCGACCAACTTCACGCCAGAACGATTCGGTTCTGCCACACTCCGTGCCATCAACCCATTGGGGCCTTTGAACACAAGAGTCAAATGCGGCCTATCATTCTTTCCGTTCCGCCGCCAGTACAACCCACGCACAGTTGGCTTCTCACTTTTCCAAATCAACTCGGTGAGCGCCATGCTATGACCTCATAGAATGAAACGCCGAGACCGGTGCTTAGCGGAAAATCCTTATCTGTGTGAACGTCTAGACATGCTTAATTATATCTGCGTAGAGAACGATTCCGCAACATCGCAGCTTACAGTGCGGGTTGTGGGGGAATGAACCAGGCCACCTGCCTACTTCACCCTTCGCTTCAGCAGACGGCCGCGTTAGGGGGCGCTACTACGATTTTGGACGCATGTGGCGCTCCAGACTGCGAAGCCGTTGATCCAGTGACTCAGTCAGTTGCTTGAGTCCTTCCGCCAGATGCCATGAGGGGGAATCAATCGGCATAAGGTCCTTGGCCTGTTGAAAGTGTTGTTGAGCCCAGCTGAGTGACATGAGACACCTCCCGGTAAGTGAGGCTGACAGTGTGACGGGGTGCCTAGATGGTTTTCAAGGGGGCAGGCATTGCCTTTGTTGCTAAACTATATGATGAGTTCGAAATGCAGGGAGCGCCAGCGCAGTCCTTATAGGAGATGCAAGCCATCTGGGGTCGGTCAAACATCCAACTGGGGAGATTGCTAGTGCGCCCAGGACGCGGGTCTGATTAGAGTGACCTCACTTAGGATGTAAGAGACCCCGACAACTCTTATCCGTCAATCACAGGAGGATCTCATGAGAAGCTTTTGGATTATCCCCACAGTTGTTCTACTGGCCAGCTGCGGCCCCCATTACACCATTCCGAACTTCGAGTCAGACGAGATTGAGAAAGTCGTTTCGAGCGGCCATTCCCCACAGGGCTGCATCGAGAACCTAAAAGAGGACGCGAACAACCTGAAAGTAAAGGTGAGACTCACTGATATGCATCACGAATCCGCATCGGGCCCGATCGCCTGGTTATACTCGTATGAATATATTTGCACCGGGAAAGTGATCAAGTCCACTTCTGAAGAGCGCAAAGCATTATGACAACGGATTCTTGCGAGGCTCGATTTCTGGTCACGTTTGACGACGGGCCTCACGGCAATACTGTATCGATATTAAAGCAGCTTGCTCACAACCCGGTACAACTGGGTATCAAAGCGATGTTCTTTGTCCAGACCAGGAATACGGATGGGGGGAGGTCCCGGCTCGGTCGCTCTCTGCTCAAGCGCGAGCATGAGGAAGGGCATGTCCTGGGACTCCATACTGGGACCGCGGGCCACGTGAGCCATACTTCCCTCTCGCAAACCGAACTGGAATCGTCATTACGGATAGGAATGGATGACATCCGGTTGATCACTCACGACCGGGCCATGTTTGTGAGGCCGCCCTACTGGCGTTTTAATTCGGACACCCAGGCCGGATATCACAGGCAAGGCCTTCATATGATGCTGTCCGATGCCAAAGCGTATGACGGGGTTGACTGGGGCCAGCATATATTCCGGCGATGGAATTTTCGCTCACAGTTGAATGCCATCTGTCGTCGCATACAACGTCGAGGCATTCCGTCAGTTGACGGTGTCGCCCCTATTGTCGTCACCTTTCATGACACCAATAAATACACCGCTGACCACTTGAATGAGTACCTGGACCTGCTTATCGAAGAGTCCAATCAGGTTGGACTTCCCCTGAATAGGAAACCATTTTACGACTATGCGCCGGAAATCATGCGAGCCGCCTTCCGGCGCGCGGTCGGCCGTAACGAAACCGCCAGAGCGGAAGCGTGGTGCGGTGAGGATTCATCGCCATGCCCGCACAAATAGAGCAAGCGCTGACTTTCGAAACGATCTCAGGAATCGAGCTTGCGAGGCTGATCGTCATAACCTTGCATCTAGAGGTGATTCCTCAAGCCATCGATCCTGTAGCACCATTGTTTGGGGACGGGCTCGGGCTGGATTCGATCGACTTGCTGGAGATCGTTTTGTCGATATCCCAGAAATATGGGATCGATCTTCGCGCAGAAGACTGTGAGGCATTCGTGTCACTCAGCGCCCTCACGGCTCACGTCAATCGGCACAGAACCAAATGATTCACACGTTCATCTCCAAAACGGATCACTCCTTTGTCGGTCGGGGGAGCCGGTCGTTTCCATACACCTCTGTCGACTCCTTTCCACTGTTGTCACACAGGAGCCTCGAACAGTGCGTCGCCAGGCGGAGGGATAACCGGTTTACAGTCAGGGAATTTCTAGCTTCGGCGCGGGATCTCG
>JBBRRM010000230.1:0-5408 GCA_038275915.1 Nitrospirales bacterium | reverse complement strand
AGAGAATGAAGCAACGGACTAAATCCTATTTCTCGCATCCGTGTTTCTGTATAGCGAAGGTCGATGTGACAATAGCCATGTACCGCAGCAGCTCTAGTAGTATGCTCTCGAGTAAGCTAGGGTTGCCCCTAGCTGATGGGGCCTCCCAGTGTGATACCATCTGATCCATCGTCGTTATCCACCGTTTAATCCTCTGAACCGGGTAAAACATGCACGAACCGCGGGTCTTCATTGCCGATGACCATCCCTTAGTCTTGGAAGGGTTCCGGCAATTGCTTGCTGATGACACGGTGGTCGTGGGTACGGCTCACAGTGGCGCTGAGCTTCTTGAAAAGGCGCCTGGTGTGGCCCCGGATATTGTATTGCTCGACGTCTCTATGCCGGACATGAGCGGATTCGACGTCGTGCAAGCACTCAAAGAAAAGCTACCTCGTGTAAAAATCATTTTCGTCACGATGTTGAGCGAGCCGTTTTATGTCAGCGAAGGTTTTCGAAAGGGTGCACACGGCTATGTCCTGAAGCAATCTGCGTCGACCGAGTTAGTGGCTGCAATTCGTATGGTGATGAGCAACCGCCGTTATGTGTCTCTTGAGGTGACCCCCGACGTTCGCGAGTTGGTCGAACACCCCTGGATCCGGCCGGAGGGATATAGCGTAGAATTAACGCCCCGGCAGCGGGAGGTTTTGCGCATGTTTTCCGACGGGCGTTCGACCACTGAGATTGCGACGAAAATGGGTATCTCCAAGAAAACGGTGGAGTTCCACAAGGCTGGAATTATGAAGAAGTTGGGGGTGAAGACCGCTTCCGACCTTACCAGATTTGCTTTGGCGCAGGGATTGACCGAGCTGTGACGCTCAGCATGTGAGGAATGCAGGGGAGAAACCTCGACAAGAGAAGCTGGCTATTCGGGACGGGCGTTGTTGTTATGGGTCGGAGACGCCTCGGGCGAGGCAATAAGGCCCAATGTGATGGCTTGTTTCGTCAATTCGGCGGTGGTGTGAACCCCTAGCTCCTTTGAGATTCTCGCCTTATGAAACTCGACCGTCTTGACGGTAACATTAATGGCTGAGGCGATTTCTTTATTGGATTTTCCCTCCGCCACGAGTTGCAACACTTCCCTCTGGCGTAAACTTAATGTCACTGCCGGCACGCTTTTCAGGGGAATAGAAGGTTCCCCGGGTGATGATCCTAGGGCCTGATTGACAAGATTCTGCGCGACAACTGGAGAAATATACGTGCGGCCATTTAGCACCTCTTTGGCCGCAAACAATAACTCATCCGCAAGAGAAGTTTTTAAGACATATCCCCCGACCCCGACACGAAATGCTTCGTTGACGAAGTGCGGCTCCGAATGCATGGTCAAGATGATGATTTTGACTTCCGGGCAGGATTTCTTCACGTGACGGCAGGCATCAAGCCCATTCAACAGAGGGAGAGAAATATCAACGAGAGCGAGGTCGGGGCGAATCTTTTCAACCGCTTCGATGAAACTGCGTCCATCGGCGGCGGTGGCGACTACGCTATATTCCTTCTCCATGATCTTGACGATGCCTTCGGCAACGAGGCGGTGGTCATCGGCCACGATCACTTGCGGCTTCATGATGATCGTCTCCCCTTTCCCAAAGCAATGTTCCTGGTACGCCGTGAAGGTGATAGCGACTGGTCATGTCGCCCAAAGTCAGTGGTCCACACTATACAATGATGTCGCCCTCCATGTCATCCCCACCCCAAGGGCAGGAACGAGTCCTGCGTCAACGCCTCCACTAAAATAGGTGAAATAATCAGGTCAATGCGTTAGAAGTGGTCGATGCAGTGCCTTCGGCAGCGATCGAACTATATGAAGTTGTGAAGAACTCAGAGCGTAAGATTGCGGCAAGGTCGTTGCGATTGAATATGGGCAGGCACGCTCCCATAGTGGGCGTCCGCTTTCTTCTATCGCGGGTCCGGTCGTTGACCCTGCTAGGGAAACCCCTAGCGCCGCAGGAGCCGTTTTTCCACTATAAATCCAACCCTGGATCTCTCGCATGTTGCTCGGTTCCCGGCTTGGGACGGAATAGGATGTATGCACCCGTATGCTTTTGATGAAGGATGTTGTTGCGAGAGCCGCAATAGATTTAAAGCGGACGGCGCTCCAATGGCTAAAGGCATTGGATACCAGTCAGTGGGGACTGCGCCGTCTGTTTGACACACAGGTCCCGCTTGGTATCGCCGTATGCCGGTGGTTCTTCACTTCTCATACGATCTCAATTGGCATGACCATGTGGGGGAGAGACCGGCCTCTCGCGATCCTGTTTTCCCGCGCCATTCTTCTATCGTGCCTCATCGGCTTCTATCCATGGAATGCATTCGCACAGGACGAGAAGACTCCCGAAGCCGGCAAGGAGTTTCACACGACTCTGTTTGGAGAGGAGATCTACGTCCCCCCCCGCGATCGCCGCAGTGTCACGGCGGCGAACTTCGGTATTAACTGGATTCCCAACGGTCCGAGTCAAATGGAAATGCTTCCCTTCGGCGCCTTGTACGTCTGGCGCAATTGGGATGACGATAACAGGCGGCTCCGTGGGACCTTTTCCGGCGTGGTCAATGACCTCGACTACAAGATTGGACTCCGCACGCTCCCCAACTGGTCGCTGATCTTTACCCTCAATAATTTCATTGCCCCTCTGGGGCGTTCGGAGTATGTCGAGGGACAACGCATCAGAGCATCGGAACTCGAATGGAGCTATGCGTTTGCCGGCTTCGGAGTCGGGTATCGCTTTCCATTTATTCCCTTCGAGCAGGACAGCGCGATCAATGTGTTTCTGACCTATGAACCAGGGTTCCGGTGGTTTAAGGGGACGAAAGAAACCTCCCCTCAGTATGGCGTTCCCAAAGACACGTTTGAAGGCCGGGTCCACGGCAAGATTCGTTGGGATGCTCTGGTCCGCAATCTCATGGAGCTGCCTCATCGTGGCTTCTCTATGGGAGCAGACGTCATCCACGGCCACAGGGCCCGGTGGGAGGCCTGGGGAGGCGCACCGTTCGACACGCCGGATTTCAAGAAAGAACAAACGTACATTTCGGCGGCCGCGTATGCCGTGTTTGCGAGCGGGCTCCCAGCCATCAAGAGCGACCAACATCGATTGATCACTAGTCTGTATGGAGGCATCGGGAAGGACCTTGATCGCTTCAGCGCATTCCGACTTCCGGGACGGCCGACTGGGTATGAATGGGAGGCGCTGTCGCTGCCCATGATGCCCGGCGTGCAGTTCAACGAGCTGTTTCCCCGACGTTATGCCATTGCGAGTCTCACGTATCGATATGAGGCGCTGTTTTTTCTCTATCCCTACGTGACCGCGACCTATGGCCTGGTCGAACGGCCCCGGTTCACCCCCCAAGGCATCAGAAACTCAACCGATTCATTGCCGGCTGTCGGCGGAGGCGTTATCACCGGAGCTCCTTGGAAATCTCAGATCGAACTCAACTATAGCTACAACTTCGGCATCTATCGCGATCCGGGTGGAGCGCCGCCGACGAAAGGTGGGAGCGGCGCGTTTATTTTTTGGGCGAAAACGTTATGAAGGAGAACCCTGGAAGAAGCCGCGTCCGAACTTGCAATAGCTTGTTCCCGCCCCGAGATCATTCAGGTTGCACAGTAGTGTTCGACACCTGCTTGTATGTGGTCCTGTCTTTGCAGATCTAGAGTTGCTAGGTAGCTGGAATCCGATGCTAGAGCGAATAGTGACGCGTTCCTCCTCAAGAGAGAGGTTTCGCTGTGGCCTTTCGCGCCAGAATGGCCTTGACCCCTTCCAGAATAAAGGACTAGCCTTTAACGTCCAGTCATCAGGGAGGAAGTGCAGCATGACAGAAGAATGGGGCCCGATTCTCGTCGTCGATGACGATGCGGAAATGCGGGAGCTTATCCAGGATGTGCTCAAGGACCGCGGACATCAGATCACCACGGCAGGGAGCGGACAAGAGGCCTTGAAACTGCTGGCCGAGCAAGACTATGCCGTTGTCCTGACGGATTTGCGGATGAAAGGGATGCCGGGGACGGAGTTGTTAGCGGAGATCAGGCATCTGTATCCTGACATCGGGGTCATTCTCATGACCGCCTTCGGGTCCGTTGAGACCGCCGTCGATGCGATGAAGCAAGGGGCGTCTGATTATTTGACCAAGCCGGTAAAAAATACCGAATTGGTCCGTGTTGTCGAACGGTCCACCCGTGAAGCCGCGTTGCGACGTGAGGTGAACAGGCTCCGGCGCGAGGTTCACAAGGAGTATAGCTTTCATCAAATCGTCGGCAAGAGCAAACCGATGCAGGCCATATTCGACCTGATCCGGCGCGTGGCCGACAGTCCGACGAATCTCTTGATCACCGGCGAGAGCGGAACCGGCAAGGAGTTGGTAGCCAAGGCGATTCATTACAATAGCGATCGCCGGGATGCTCCCTTTATCCCGGTCAACTGTGCCGCCATCCCGGAGCAATTACTCGAAAGCGAACTATTCGGCCATGTGCGGGGCGCATTCACCGATGCAAAGGTGGATAAGCGGGGCCTCTTTGAAGAGGCACAGAAGGGGACGTTACTTCTCGACGAGATCAGCGAGCTGCCACTGATGCTGCAGGCGAAACTGTTACGAGCGATTCAGGAAAAGGAAATCAGGCGTGTCGGAGCGACGAAACCGATCTCGGTCGATGTCCGTATCATCGCGGCGACGAACTTGAACCTGACGGATGAGGTCAAGGCCAAACGGTTCCGGGAGGATTTGTACTACCGGCTCAACGTGATCGAGCTGCGCCTCCCTCCCCTGCGTGAGCGCCGGGAGGATATTCCGTTGCTCGTACACTCGTTCATAACGAAGTACGGGGAGTCTCGCGGAAAGCCGATACAGAGTGTGAGTGAATCCGCACTGGCGATGCTCGTGGATTTTGCCTGGCCGGGTAATGTACGTGAATTGGAAAATGTGATCGAGCGGGCCGTCACGCTTAGTCGAAGCGAGCAAATCGTTCCTGACGATCTCCCGTCAACGATTCAGGGGGCTCGTGGCGATCGGCGGGTCCTCGATGATGCAGCCGAGCGCACCTTGCCGTTGGATGAAGTGGAGAAAGAATATATCCTCAAGATTCTCGAGAAGACCGGCGGCAACAAATATCAGGCCGCGCACATGCTCGGGATCGATCGCAAAACATTGTATAGAAAATTGGGTGAGATCCAACACAAAGAGAGCGACTGACGGAAGGACGTCGCTGAAAAGTATATCCTCACACTCCCCGCGAGCGCTTCGGGTCTAATGAGATCAAGGGCCACTGTCTGCATTCTTCTGACGGTTTATTCGTTCTGACACCCAATGCTGCATTCAACGTCTTCATTAAGTGCCAAGATCTGGGTCGGGCTGCTGACCGTACTCTTGCTCCTGACTTTGAACAC
>JBBRRM010000229.1:0-5417 GCA_038275915.1 Nitrospirales bacterium | reverse complement strand
CTTCACTTCAGAGGCGACGAATAAAACTCTTTGGAAGTGTGATCGAATCGCCAGGCTTCCCGATGCAGGACTGGAGTGGCTCCACTTTCAAGAGGATAAGAAATATCGATGACGATCCTGAGGACGGTCTTGCCAGAATCGATCTCAGGGATAGGTAAATTTGCCTCTGTCAAAGAAATCGTTCGTCGTTGGTTGGGCCCTAAGATGGTGTCCACTGTATCGTTGGAATGCGGTATGTCATCAAGAGTCTGATGTATGGCTATGTGTGCGTTGGCGTCCGCGAGTCCCGTATTCACAATCCCTACTATTGGAAACTGCCTATCACCGTTCTTTCGCAGAAAAAGTTTTTCGATGCCCACGTACGGGCTACCAGCGGCCGCTACAGTAAAGTTGCACGTAGGATGCTGCTTCATCGTAGGAACGACATCGTCACGGACGTATGTTTCCAGGGCTGTTATGTCATCCGCGCTTGGATTCTTCCCATTGGCCTTGGCGGTTTTCAGCCCCGCACCTGTTCCTGAGCTGGTCAGCCCGGACAGGGATGTGTTCCCTTGGGACATAATCTGTCGTGATACGGCCTCTACTGCCGCCTTGATGGCATCGGTCCCAAACACGGGGTACAGAGTGGCACCGGAGTTGACCTGAATAGGAGCCTTCACAGTAGCGCACGGCGAGTCCTTCATCTGGGCACAACCCAGGAAGGGCGACAGAAGGAGCATGCAGCTCACGAAATTCACACGATGCATACTGCTCATCCATTTACCAATATTATGAAGGCATCGCTACATTACGGAATGCGGTTCGGAAGGTCAACTATACAAAAGAGCCGGAATAGGGGAAATCAGGTGTCTGACGTTCGATTCGTGAAAGTTGGTAGCAAGGTGAGAGGGGGCACGAGACCAGTGTTGGGTAATCGTGCGGTGAACCGTTAGCCTTAATCCAGCCCCCTTCACCCAGAGCCTCTTGCTCGGGCTCTTACTGATATTTCCATTTTAACACCGCGGTCCAATGCTCATTATCAAATTGGTCAACGAAGCAGCACCGTCCTGTGAGAGTTTGACCTTCTCGCTTGGTAGGAGGGTAAATCCACCAGTTAGCATGGCCCTCATAGGTAAAACCCGCAGGGATCTTGTGTGTACTTGATCCTCCTTCGCTCAGGACATGGCTCTTCACAACAGCATTCCCTTCGACAGGAAGAGTGGAGGGGAACCACCCGTTGAAATTGTACTGAACGAAATAGGTCTTTAATATGAACACATCCTCTTGAGTGATATTTCTCAGGTAACAATCGGCAATGATCTGCATCGCAGGCTTTTCGTTTATTGTTCCCATGCGCCAGTGGTTTGCCCGATCGTGCTCAAATAGAACAATCAGCGACTGCTTTGGACCCTCCAAGAGTGATCGTGCGAATTGCTCTATCTTATTGGGCCAACTCGCACGATCTTCTCCCGGTTGCGGGTAAAAGCTATGTCGGTGGAGGTCATAGAGGTCGTTCCTCGGGACAACTAAAGGCTTCCCCGCCTCATGGCCAGGTCCCATCGGCGGGCGGTGGTGACACTCGAACCCATCGTTCCGCTCCAAGTCACGGGAGTCGCAATATGGACAACGCGGAACCTTCCTTTCCAGATCTTCGATTTTCATCCAGACCGGTTTTGTCCCTGGCAATTTCACCATGATATTCCTCTTGTGAAACTCCTATGAGGATGGATGAGGATGGACGGCGCCCTGATCGCTTCTTAACTTCATGCACCTGCAAAAAATTGCGTGCTATTAGGACAATTTAGAAGAACACAGAGGGGGGATCAGTCTGCGATGGACTTGACATGTAACGATGAGGCTCAAAGTGGGACATGGTAACTCTGAACTCGGGTCCGGATCAGGACTTTCAATCAATAGAAACGCCACCATCTCTATAAGGTGTGAGCGTTAATCGGGCAACTAGGAAAATTACTAGTCCGAGATTGGGAAAGCCTGGTTCTATGCTGGGAGACGCCGCAAGGGCAACGGATGATGTTAGGAATTGGAGGACTCCAACATTGCATTAGAATACGGCTGGGAGGACGAGTGCGTCTGCGTGCCATGTACAGGTCCAAGCTTTCAAGCTGAGCAATTTTGATCAGACCCCTAAAGGTAACCCAGTCATAATTACGTCTATCGGGTTCGCCCCGGTTCGCCACCCCTCTCCATGGGCGAGATGCGTTTTTGTAGAGCCTGGATCGTTCGCTGGGGCTATTCAAGCAGAGAAGGTCGCTGTCCCTAAATGCAGGGAGGTGAATTATGCCATTGACGTGACCGTCTAAGAGCAATGTCTCTCATATCTCGAAAAGAGTTTTGGAGCGATGGCCTCAAATTCTTGGCAAAGGAGATCACGATGAACATCACGCGTGTCTTTTCAATAGGAATGGTAGCAGCCGGGCTGACCTGTGTTGCAGTCTATGCCAACGCTTCCGATAATGTCAGCGGCAAGTCGACATTGCCAGGCATGCTCGTCGCGGAAGGTACTGGCACCGGCTCTGGAAACGGGAAAGTAAGCGGAAGCGCCGACCCTGATAAGAAAGGAAGCTCGGGCATGGAAAAGAAAAGCCCAACCACCCCGGAGGCTGGAAAATCCAAACAGGGCACAGGGACTGCAATGGATAGTGGAAAGAGCGGCGGTATGAGCGGCAAGAGTTCCGGAGACTCCGACTCCTACGGTGGCTACTATGGTCCTCCGCCGGGTACCGGATCAGGAGCGAGTCAGAGTGGAAGTGGTTTGAGTGGAAATAGTGGAAGTCCCGAAAAGGAAGCCAAGTGAGGCATTCGCCGGGGGCTTGGTTCAGCTCGCTGCGTTGAGCCCCCGCGTGCCGTTCATTCAGCATTCAGTGGATGCATCAGGAACTGGAAACGCTGCTCCGTGAGATCCTCCACCATTGTGTGAAGAGGAGGAAACGTAAGCGAAGACTGTCTTCAAATAAGGTTGATCGACCAGCCGTATTGTAAACTCGCGCCTACAGACAAAATTCTGAAGTTCGCTATTATTCCCATCTATCTGCTCTGCGGAGCTGGCCTCCCCTCATGCGCTCTATCCTGTAATAATCGGACATGGCGTGTGAAACATGATGACGATGACGCAAGCGCACGCCGGAGGAAGTGGAAACAACGGGTGAATCCCCGATCCTTGAGCATCTCAACATGGAATTGGAATGGGGTGACAACGGATATGTGACGGGTAACTATCACTGCATCGTCTGCGATAAAGCAGTTGCCCGACAGAAACCTGACTCCTCATACCCAAAGCCCAAGGATCAATGGCCGGGCCGCTGGGCCCCAATCGCTCCCGCCCGGCGGAGCCCTGCAATTCGAAAGCGGGACGAAAGGGTAATAGGAACAATTCCGATACCGCCGTCTAATAATGTAGACCTCGACATTGTTGCATCGCGAAGACTACCGGCATGATACGGCTGCCAAATACCGCATCCAAAGGCATGGCATCACGTTGTCGTATCAACAGGTGCTACATGTCAATCTTCAATCACACCTTCCATGAAACAACCTTCGAGATGAAGGAGCCCTCCCATGTCCTCTGACCATACTGCCTCGTCAAGGTCATGCAGTCCATCGGGGCCTTCTCGAATTCGGGTTGTCTTAGTGGACGATGATGGCCTGATTCGACAGGGTTTACGGAAGATTGTAGAGGACTGTGTCAGTCTGGAAGTGGTGGGGGAAGCAAGCAATGGTCTGGAGGCCATTGAGGCGGTGCGTCTGCTGAGGCCTGATGTGGTGGTCATGGATATTAATATGCCGCAGATGAATGGCATTGATGCCACAAGTGCATTAAAGGTGAGTTCCCAGACACCGTCGTCATCGGACTGTCTGTGGAACAGGATCAGGCACGGTTCAGGAGATGGAATCAGCGGGCATCTATGCCTATTTGGCGAAAGAGTCCGCCGTGGGTGTTTTGTGCCAAGCCATTGAAGACGCGGTCGCACATACAGAGCGAAGGAAGGTGGAAGGTTAGTGTGGGAAACGCATTATTCTTTGGCGGCGCGAGTTTCCGTTTATAGTGTCTTAATGCTCTGGTTTTGGGATGAATGGATTTTCAGGACACGTCGGCTATGGTTGCCATGGGGGATAGACAGCCAAATTCATGACCAGTTCGTCGGAGACCCAATCCCATGAAAAGCACATGCTCGACAGTCGACCCTCCTTGATGGTTTTTTGTTCGCTACGCGTCAGGATGCAATGATCGTGGCCTTACATGCCCAGCGACGGGACTGACCGATTGAAGGGAATCATCCAGGAAGAGAATTCGTCAGCTCGAAGCAGAGCCACATCAAGGCGCAAGAGAATCGTCGACCAAGTTTCGGAAAAACCGCCTTCTCTCCTTCTCTCATAGAGGACGCCCCTCACCCAATTGAGTCCGCGTTGCTTCCAGCTTAGCGCAGTGGCGGCTTGCCAACCCCCAACATCATTGCCATTGAGTAGTACCCTTTGTGTTCGCTTCTATCCTCATAGACGATTCATCCCCGACGATAAGACCTCGATGTGGAAGGGACACTGTCCTTGACATGGCGCCCCGCTATCTAGCTGGCCTCAAGTTAAGAGGTGGCCGTGACATCGCTCTTATCATTCGTCAAGATGCGTTGGTCGTTCATATGCCACTCATCACACGCGAGGTCCCCATCGATATTCCCCTTCGCGCCGGCAGTAAACCCAGTCTGACTCGCCGCAACCGTCGCACCAATGGCGGGAGCCGTGGCGGTGTTACATGAGCCGGCCACGACGGCCGGGCCACTAGGAAATGCGGTCGGAGTACCTGGGCCTGGGCCACCAACCGTAGCATCCACGGCATACCAGAATGAATAACGCGGGATTCCCGACGGAAGATACCCGAGCAGGCCGATGGCCGCAGGCGCGTAGGTCTGGGGATTCGTCTCGGCTTGGAACGCGATGGCAGACGTGAAAATCGAGCCCAGGCTAATCTTGGCCTCGGACTGCTTCGCCTTCGCCTGATAGGAAAGGAAGTTGGGAATGGCAATGGCCGCGAGAATGCCAATAATGGCCACGACGATCATTAACTCAATGAGAGTGAAACCCTGTTGCTGTCTGTCCTGCTTCCACATCCTCGTCCTCCTTCAGGTTTAAAATGTGTCCATTGTGCCCTACCCGCTCCTTTAGGAGCCAACCATGAGCCATTCCGGTCTTTGAATACTCGCATGCGGAATTCCATCCTTCGTGGGATCGTCACCCATTACCAACTCGAACCCTCACTTCCGGAGGGGGCAACGCTGCGTTTTGCTCTTTGCTAGCCGCGAAGCATGCGGAGACGGGAATCACGTGCGGTGCGGATTGCTGCGCGTCATGAAGCAACCGAAACCCTTGTTCAAGCCGCGCTCGAGCGTCGGGGGACAGCTCCAAAAAACTCACGCCGACCTGTT
>JBBRRM010000228.1:0-5420 GCA_038275915.1 Nitrospirales bacterium | reverse complement strand
ATTAAACGCGTCTTGGAAATATCGGAAAAGCTTTCGGCCTGCGCCTTTTGGAGCGCCCGCATCACCTTGCCTTCTCCAGCATTATAGGCTGCCATTGCGAGCGGCCAGGCACCGAAGAGGTCATAGAGATCACGGAGGTAGCGCGCTGCGGCGACGGTTGACTTGATAGGGTCCCGACGTTCGTCGACATAGCTGTCCACGCGGAGCCCATAGGCCTTGGCCGTACCCTGCATAAACTGCCAGGGACCCGTGGCCTTGGCTCGTGAGTACGCATAGGGATTAAATCCGCTTTCCACCAGCGAGAGGTAGATCAGATCGCTGGGAAGATGAAACTCCGTGAAGATTCTGTCAACCAGGGGCCGATAGCGGCTGAGCCGGAGCAGCCATTGCTCGAAGCGATCATGAATGGCTGTATTGAAGTAGTGAATATGAGCCTGGACTGAGGAGTCCATGACGATTGGAACATTGTAGCCCGCATATTCCTTCTGCTCTGTGCCGCTTTTGGTCGAGTCTTGTGTCAGGGCCAGTTCAGCCAAAGGGTTCAGGGCATCTGAAAACCGCGCGGTCGCTGGTGAATTTCCTGCTGGGTTCAGCTGTAAAAGGTCTTCGGCTCGCGGGACATTGCTGCTCGTTGCTGCTTCAACAGGGTGGGTGGCCTCCGGTGCGGGGGGGTCGGTATCGACCGGGACCAGATTTGCATCTGGGTCTTCTGCCGTTGCGTTCTCGTCCACCAGCGTAGACGAGTTAACCGGAGCTAGTTCGGAAGGGGTTGCAGCATGCACCACCATCATAGGAGTAGAGAGGCCGAAGCATATCCCGACGAAGACTGCCATCCAAGCGACGACATGTTTCGGCTTGAGTGGCGCCATTGAAATGGGATGGCGATCAGTATGGTGTACAAAATTGGTCATGGTTGGTGAAGCTAGACTATCGATGGGCTGGGCTATTGTCAAGGAATTGCCCAAGAGCGGAGCCCTTTCTTCGATCGCATAGACGCCACACACTCTCAGGTTCGTTACAAAATAGCGGATGAAGGCATGCGTCATCCACTAGCCGAAACAGGATGAAAACACGCGTCTCTACACGGTTTCTCGCCTTGACAGCTTTTGGGAGGCAATGGTATCGTCCCTCCTTCCCGCGTAGGATTTTTCACGATTTACTCGGAGGATCAGTCGATGCTGAAGCGCTATTTGCTCGCCCCCGGTCCGACGCCTGTGCCCCCTGAAGTGCTCTTGGCGATGGCGCGACCGATGACCCATCACCGTGCTCCCGAGTTCGATAAGCTCTTTGCCGAGGTCCGGGATGGACTCAAATGGCTGTTTCAGACGAAAAACAATGTACTCATGCTGGCGGCTTCGGGAACTGGTGGCATGGAAGGTTCAGTCTCTAACTTTCTGTCTCCCGGCGACAAGGCCCTCACTATTAATGGGGGGAAGTTTGGGGAACGATGGACCAAGCTCTGCAAGACGTTCGGCGCCGAGGTGACAGAAATCAAGGTTGAATGGGGGCGCGCCGTCGATCCTCAAACGGTGGCCGATGCTCTCAAAAAGAATCCGGGAATTAAAGCGGTATATGTGCAGGCGAGTGAAACCTCTACCGGTGTAGCGCACGATATCAAGGCCCTTGCGGAGATCGTGAAGCCCTATGGCGAGACTATTCTTGTCGTCGATGCCATTACTGCACTAGGGGTGGTCGATATCAAGACTGATGAGTGGGGAATCGATGTCGTGATCACGGGGTCGCAAAAGGCTCTGATGCTCCCGCCGGGCCTTGCATTTGTGAGCGTCAGTGATAAGGCCTGGCAGGTGGCGGAGAAAGCAAAGAACACGGCGTTCTATTTCAATTTCAAGAAAGAACACGAGAATCAGCAGAAGAATCAGACGGCCTACACACCGGCCGTGTCCCTCATTGTCGGGTTGCAGGAAGTGCTGAAGATGATGAGGACGGAGGGACTTGATGGAGTATTCGGCCGCCAGGCCATGCTCGCGAAGGCCATGCGCGAAGGGATTCAGGGTGCCGGGCTGGCGCTGTTTCCGAAAGAGTCGCCTAGTGATGCCCTCACCGCTATTCTAGCGCCGGAAGGCGTGGACGGACAGGCCATTTACAAGAACCTGCGTGTCCAATACGGCATTACAGCGGCTGGCGGGCAAGACCATTTGAAGGGCAAGATCTTCCGGCTTTCTCACATGGGCTATATGGATCGGTTCGATGTCATCATAGGTGTGGCCGCCGTTGAAATGGTTCTGAAAGGGTTGGGGCATCCCGTGAAGCTTGGGAGCGGTGTCGCGAAGGCGCAGGAAATTCTGATGGCATAGGGGTTAGACGTCGGCGAACTCATGACTGCAGATGAGGCGGGACTGTAATGAAAATTCTGATTAGCGATAGCCTCTCCAAACAGGGTGTCGACCTTCTGGAGAAAGCCGGATTTACCGTGGTGGTCAAATCCAAGCTCTCGAAGGAAGAGTTGTTTAAAGAGATCAAAGACGCCGATGGCTTGATCGTGCGGTCCGGGACGAAGGTGACGGCGGAGTTGATCGCGGCTGCCGAGCGTCTCAAAGTCGTTGGGCGGGCTGGATCAGGACTGGACAATGTCGACACTCCTGCAGCTACTCGTCGCGGCATCGTGGTCATGAATACACCGGGCGGCAATACGGTCACCACTGCCGAGCACACCATGTCAATGATTTGCGCCATGAGCCGGCGTATTCCCCAATCCACCGCATCCGTGAAGGCCGGCAAGTGGGAAAAAGACAAATTCATGGGTGTCGAACTCTACAACAAGGTGCTGGGCATCGTCGGTGTGGGACAAATCGGGAGCCATCTCACGAAGCTGGCGCAGGGGATCGGCATGAGCGTGGTCGCCTACGATCCCTATCTGGCCGAAGAGCGTGCGCAGAAGATGGGCGTCACCATGCTGTCACTGGACGAACTGTTCAGGCGTGCCGATATTATCTCTGTTCACACGCCCTTGACACCTGAGACCAAGGGCCTCATCAATGCGCAAGCGATCTCGACGATGAAGCCGGGAGTGATGATTGTGAATTGTGCCCGAGGCGGCATCATCCATGAAGCCGACCTGGCTGAGGCATTGAAGGCGAAGCGTGTGGCGGCCGCGGCTTTCGATGTCTTTGAAGAGGAGCCGGTCAAGGCTGACAATCCGCTGTTGGCGTTGGATAACTTCATCTGCACCCCGCATATCGGAGCCCAGACGACCGAGGCGCAGGAGAATGTCGCCGTCGGTATCGCCGAACAGATTGTCGATTATTTCACCAAAGGCATTGCCCGTGGGGCCGTCAATATTCCTTCGGTGTCTCCGGAATTACTACCGAGGCTCCAGCCCTACCTCTCTTTGGCCGAGCAGCTCGGGAAACTGCAGACGCAGTTGTGCGAAGGCGGCCTTGAGCGTGTGACGGTCGAATATAGCGGAGAGGTGGCAAGTTTGTCGATCGCACCGCTGACGATCGCCGTGTTGAAGGGATTGCTGAATCCGATTATGGAAGCGCCCGTTAACTATGTAAACGCGCCAATCGTGGCGAAAGAACGTGGGATCGAAGTCAAGGAAGTGAAGAGCTCCGATGCAGGCGATTTTACCAGCTTGATTCGTGTGCGAGTGGAGGCCGGTAAGAAGTCGTACCAGGTGGCCGGCACGCTTTATCATAAAAAGGATCCGCGCGTCGTCGAGATCGACCAGTTCAATGTCGAGGTGGTGCCGGAGGGACATATGCTCCTGATCCTCAACATCGATCGCCCAGGAGTGATCGGGATGGTGGGAAAGGTCCTCGGCGACAACCAGATCAACATTGTCCGGATGCAATGTGCGCTCGAGAAGCGAGGCGGGACCGCGCTGCTGATCATTGGCTCCGATTCAGTATTCCCGACCGCAGTGCTTGAAACGATCAAATCCAGTAAGGATATTCTCTCGGTCAAAGTCGCGGCTCTGTCCTAACCCCGCGCGCCATCCATCAGGTCAGTTATGGTTTCCGCTTCTCCGAAGCCTCACCCTTCTACGGGACAGGTCGCGTCGTCCCGCGAGCGCTCGCTTGTCCCCGTGGGCATGGCGACGATACTCCCTCATGCTGCGAAGCAGGTCCGTCACCTTGAAGAACAGTTACTTGCTCAAGTCAATCGTTGGGGTTATGACGAGATCATTCTTCCCACGTTCGAATATCTCGATGTGCTGGCTCCTGGGCTAGAGCCGGAAACCATCGAGCACTGCTATCAGTTCGTCGATCGCACCACGGGGCGAACATTGCTTCTCCGTCCGGATGCTACGGCGCAGATCGCTAGAACGGTTGCAATGGGGTTGACCGGTGCGACCCTCCCGCTACGTCTTTCATATCGGACATCTGTCTTTCGCTACGAGCAGGAACATGCCGGGCGCGGGCGAGAAATTTTTCAGGTTGGAGCCGAGCTTATTGGCCTGGATGATGTCACGAGTGACAGCGAAGTCATCGGTTTAATGATCGAGTGTCTTCACACGATCGGTCTCAAGTCTTTTAAAGTGTCGCTTGGGCATGTGGGGTTTATTAAGAGGCTTCTGGTGCGGTCCGGGCTTTCGGTGCATGGGCAAAAGTTGGCTGAGCAGGCGACTGCGCGAAAAGATTTGCCGGGACTCGAAGAGGTGCTCGCGGGCGAGCGTATCTCAAAAACGGCCGCGCGTGCGATTCGAGAGGCGCCTGAGCTGTATGGCCAAGAAGAAGTGTTGGCACGGGGACGGGTGCTCGCGGCCGGCGATCCGGCATTAGTTGCTCCGCTCGAACGGCTTGCCCAGGTGTATCAGATGCTGTGTACCGCAGGCCACCGGGAGTCCCTGCTTCTGGACCTCGGCGAATTCCGAGGGTTCGATTATTATGATGGTGTCGTGTTTGATGTGTTTGCCGAAGGAATGGGTGCGGAGTTAGGCGGCGGCGGACGGTACGATCACTTGATTGGTCGGTTTGGCCGACCGCTGCCCTCAACCGGTTTTGGCTTGGACGTAGATCGGCTGTTTCGAACCGTGGAGTTCCCTGATGAAGGATCGGTTGCAGCGCGAGTGGATTATCTTGTCGTCGCGCCCTACCGGGCCACTCGTCGATTGATGGAGGTGGCAGCACAGTTGCGTCGGACCCGATCCCGTGTGGTACAGCAAACGATAAAGGGGAGCGACGCAGCGCTCGTATCTGCCGCAGTGAGGGCGGGGTTGGCTCAGCAGGCAGCCGCCGTGGTCGTGGTGGGTGTGGCAGGAATGGCTCATAATGATGTGCTGGTGGTCGAGTCTCTCGCTGCTCACATGGCTGGCCGCCGAACCGGCAATCTGAGTCGTCTTTCGCAAAAAATGGAGCTTGTCGCGCTCATCGCTGCGGCTCGTCGGTCTCGGCGGCAAGCCAAGGAACGATCATGAAATCCATGTCAGCCGTCGATCTATCTCAGCCTAAACTACC
>JBBRRM010000227.1:0-5429 GCA_038275915.1 Nitrospirales bacterium | reverse complement strand
AGCTCAGAGACGCTCGACGTCCCGATGTCCGGCTCGTTGCCCAGGAAATCCAGCGATCCATAAAATTGCGATTTGATCCCGTTTCGTTCCGGAGCTCGGACATCGAATGTGAGGCGACTGTTCCGTGGGCTGGTTGTATATCTCCCGTTTGCACCGGCTACTGTGTCGCTGCGCAGAACCGGTCGGTTTCCGATGATCTCCTCAAAGCTCCGTGTATTGTCTCCAATAAAATCAAGTTCCGCGAACCCTCCGATTTTGATCTGTAACCCGTTCTTCGCGACCCCGTTCGCTTGCTTTTCTTGCTGTTTCTCTCGCTCTTCTTCCGAAACCGCCTGATCGTACTCCTGTTGCGTGATGATGCCTTTGTCCAATAAAAGTTGCAGTGCGCGGTGGTCGTCTCCCTCCGCGCGACTGGGTTGAATGAACGAGAGCATTGTGAGGATCGCTGCCATTCCCACTAAAGCCTGACCCGCAGTGAATCGACCCCGCCACATAACCATCTTCATTCATTCTCCCCCTAATAATTTGTCTTCTCATTGATGTGAGCGAAGAAGCGTACAGCAAGGACAGTGCCGCCCATGAATGTCGACAGGGAGGGAAAATTCAACCGGGAGGCCGCAGGATCGGATTGGAAATCGAGCGAATACGCACAGCTCGCACTGTGCGAAGCCGCGGGGAACAGACTCATAAATATGCATATCCCATTCAAAGTGTGTGACTGGCTCCTGTTGTTTGACCACTGTCGTCGCGCAGTTACGCCCAGGACAGCGGTGCTATAGGTCCTATAAGAAGACGGACTAAGTTTTGCACATACTGAACACATTCTGAAATGGCCAAGCGTCCGTGCAAGGGGGAGAAGGATGGCCGGTCACGTGACCCCAGTCAAGCCACAAGATATCGAGCACGCCATACATCACCTTGTGTTTCAGCGTCGGCGGATCACTTTCACCGTACTATCGCAGGCATTCCCTCAGTACACATGGCAGACGCTCTTCCAGGTGCTGCATTATTTACAGAAGAAAGACCTCGTGATTCTGCGTCCACTTTTGTGGGATTACGAGATCCGTGCACAAGAAGACATCGCACGAACCGAGGGGAAGATCACGTGATCTTGTTGCGACTGATTGAATCCTTATCGGACATATCCGAGGAGATTCGAGGAACGTCGATTGAGGGTCCGTGGCCGCTCAAATCGTCTGAGCAGCCGATTCAGTACACGAAGAACAGCTGATAGGGAGGCTGTCATGAACTGTGCACGATGTAACGGATGTGTGGTGCCGGAGCAGATCTCGGATTTCCAGGGCACGACCGAGTGGTATGAGGCTCTGCGTTGCCTGAACTGCGGCAATATACAAGATGCCATGATTGAGACCAATCGGAATCACTATATGCGCCGTCTGACTGTGAGGGTGCCACGACTCCCAGTCGGAGAGCTACTCCCTTGAGCGCAATGACCGGCGAGGCGAGTATAGCGCAATAGGAGTCGGCGAGTGTCCGTATGTATGGCCTGCTGAGAGTGGGCTAACGAGCTTGTTCTGCTTGACTGATGCGTCTGGTCTGGTGAGCGTGGGGGGCTGTAATGCACGATTGCATCACTTCAACCTGGCAGGAAAGAGGAACGTGTGTCGACCTGTAAAGGACTGTGACGATGTCGTGCGGGGACGTCTTCCCTTCCTGGACATCAATGAGGAGATGTCCGGGCACACTATTGCCATCTACAGCGAAAACTCCGTCGGTTTTCCGCAAGGCGGTTTCGAAAGTCTGTTGTGCCTCACGACAGCTAGATCCTGTCAGCATGAGGGTGATTCGCTCTTTTGGATTGCCTGCTAAAGCAGGGGCGATGTAGAGAAGGGTCACGCTACAGAAGGTGACAAGTAAGGTGAGAGTGGTCAATGCAATGTTCAACATGATTTTCTTGCGAGCATGATGCGCCCGTTTTTTTCCCTTGAAGGGAGCGACCATTGGAAAGTCGCTCCCTTCATATCTGTCTCTTACTTCGCAGGAAGTGCCCAGGGCACCATTGGCATGAGCGGCGCTGGCTTGGCATCGGGTCCTACCAGCAACACTGCAATTGCCCCGCGAAGCGCTCCGGTGAGCGAGTGCGTGACGAGCGGGTAGGCTCCGGCCGATTCCACGACGACATCGAACGTCGCCGCGCTGCCTGGTCCGACCACATAGGTCTGCACGCCATTGAGCTTGTTGGTGGGATTTCCGCTCTCATAGACGTTGTCCCAGATTTCGCCGATGGGATGGAACGAAGAAAACTCGTTCGGACCGGCATTGACAAAATAGATCCTGACACGCTCACCCGGTTTCGCATCCAGTTTTCCACCACCGGTGACGAACGGGTGATATTTGAAGATCCCGCCGTTGAAGAGGACGTTATCATACTTGCGATCGAACATCGCCTGCACATCGTCGGGATTCTTGAAGAACTCCGATTGCACGAGGACATATTCGCGATCGGCTTTTGCCCAGGCTTTTGAATTCTTCGGATCTACGATGATCGCACCGAACATGCCTCGGGCGATATGCTGGATCATCGGAGGGGCTCCGCAATGGTAGAAGAAGATTCCCGGCTTCTTGGCCACGAACGTGAAACTGATGGTTTCGCCGGCATTGACGGCACGATAGTTTTTCAGGAAGTCGATTTCTGCCGCGTGGAAATCCATCGCATGAGGATTTTTATTCGTGGCAGGATTCGTGAGGGTGAAATTGATCGTGTCACCCTCCGTGACCCGCACCACTGGACCAGGGACTTGACCGTTGAACGTCCAAGCGGCGTACTTCTCTCCGCTCCCTTCAATGACGACATCGGTCTCGACCGCCGTCATTTCCACGTTGTGAGTCTTGGCTGACGCCGGTGACGCTACGGCCAAGCTTCCAGCGAGGAAACTCGTGAGTAGGGCGAAGGCGCCGAATCTTCTCTGTGCATGCATCGTTTCTGCTCCTCTTGTTATTGCACGGTTCCACGGGCGGTTGAATCTACAGATCTGACGAGATCAGAACTGCGACCATCGCGGCATTCACCACGGCAGCATACGCCACACCGTCGAGACTAAACATGACCTATATCATGTTTTTATATTTTTCTGGTGAGGGGAACAGAAAGGGGATTATGAAGCAGTGGCGAGGGTTTTCAGTCCGGGAAGATCGCGAATCAGGAGGCGGTTGGCGGTGCCTGAAACCAACCGGTCACGCTTGAACCGGCTCATGATCCGAATGGCCGTTTCCGTTGTGATCCCGACCATATTGGCCATGTCTTGCCTGGTCATCCGAACCGTCAGACGAATGCCGTTCGGGTCCTTGATTCCGTTGCGGGTCGCCAGGTCAACCAGCAGTGACGCGAGTCGTTGGTCGGCAGGGTCGAGTGCCAGGTCCTTGGTTTTCTCCTGGGCTTCATTCAAACGGTTGCCCAGATATTTGATCACCTCGATCGCCGCGTCCGGACTCCGTCGCAGCATATCGAAATAGGCTTTTTTGCTCATCCGGAGGATGCTCACATCTCCCATCGGCTGGGCCGAGCCGGGATGCGAGGTTCCATCGAATGCTGCAGCATCACAACAAAAGAGATCCCCCGGCATCAGCATTTTCAGCGTGCATTCCTTGCCCTCCGGCGTAGACTTCACGCACTTCACGGTTCCCTCTTTTACAATATGGAAATATTTGGTGGGATCGCCTTCACGGAAGATGTAATCGTCCTTACCGTAATGGGTTTCAGTCAGTTCCTGCAGCATCCGTTGGCGATCGGACGCAGAGAGAATGTTCAGGAGAGGAATGCGGTCCAGCCCCTGGGGAAGGACGGAGCTGGACCTCTTACTTGGTGATCTGCTTGGCCGCTTCGACAATCGATCGCGCTCCGATTCCATAGTGATCTACGAGTTCTTCCGGCTTCCCGCTATGGGGAATAGTCCGGACTGCGAGTTTGTGGACCTTCATGCCTTCCGTGCCGACCGCGCTGAGGACAGCGTCGCCCAGCCCTCCATGGGCGTAGTGGTCCTCCACGGTGAGGAGGCGGCCTTGAGTGGCTCGGGCACTGTCGAGCAAGGTGGTGCGGTCGATTGGTGCGATGCTGTACAGATCGATCACGCGTACGGAAATTCCCGCCGCCTTGAGCTGATCGTAGGCTTTGAGCGCTTCGAAGAGTGTCACGCCGGCTGCCACGATCGTGAGGAGGTCTGAGGCGCTCTGGCGGAGGACTTTCGAGCCGCCGATCTGAAAGCGCTCGTCGGGTCCATAGATGACCGGTGATTTGGGCCGGCCGGCTCGCAGATACACCATTCCTTTGTGTAAGGCCGCTGCTTCTACCAATCGATGGGTACAGGTGGCGTCGGAGGGATAGAGCACGACGACGCCTGGTTGCGCCGCCATCATGGCGATATCTTCAAGGCCCATTTGAGACGGACCGTCTTCTCCGATGCTCACGCCGACATGCGTGCCCACGAGCTTGATGTTCGATTGGCTGATGGCTGCCATACGGACGAAGTCGTAGGCTCGGGTAAAGAAGGCGGCAAATGTGGCGACAAATGGAATCTTGCCGCATGCGGCGAGACCGGCTGCCGCGCCGAGCATATTTTGCTCGGCGATGAAGTTTTCAAAAAATCGGTCAGGGAATTTTTTTGCGAATTTGTCCGTGTAGGTGGAATTTTTGACATCGGCGTCGAGTGCGACGACGAGCGGATGAACATCACCCAGTGCCGCCAGCGCGGTCCCGAACGCTTCGCGCGGCGCGACTGAGTCGCCGAGTTTATAGGGGGACGTCGGTAAGGATCCGACCGACAGGGGAGCGGACGGAGCGGCGGTTGGTTTCGGAATCGTTATCTGTATGTGGCTCGGCTTCAGTTGGGCCGTCAGTTCGGCGATCGCCTTTTGCGATTCTTCCCCCTTCTTCAAGGGCTTGCCGTGCCAGTCGGGGAGGTCTTCCATAATGGAAATACCCCGCCCTTTGAACGTCTTGGCTAACAAAATTGTCGGTTTCCCCGTCGTCTTCGATGCGTCGTCGAAGGCGGTGAGGAGAGCAGAGAGATTGTGTCCATCCACGACGATCGCGTGCCATCCAAAGCCGGCCCACCGTACGCGATAGCTCTCCATATCGTGTTGTAACATCGTGGGATCGCTTTGGCCGAGGCGATTGACATCGATAATGGCACAGAGGTTGTCGAGCCGATGATGGCGAGCCACATCCGCAGCTTCCCAGACCGATCCTTCGACGGATTCTCCATCTCCCATCAAGACGTAGGTTCTATAGCTGGTCTTGTCGACGGATTTCGCATTCAGCGCGAGCCCCACCCCGACGGGAAGACCCTGTCCGAGCGAGCCGGTGGCCATGTCAACAAACGGCAGCCGGGGAGTCGGGTGACCCTCTAAATCAGAGGTCAACGTCCGTAACTTCAGCAAGTCGCTTTTAGGGAACAGCCCTGCCTCGGCCC
>JBBRRM010000226.1:0-5431 GCA_038275915.1 Nitrospirales bacterium | reverse complement strand
GGGATGGGTTGGGCTCGATCTTTTGTCTCAGCGAATGAATATGCACATCCAACGCATGTTCTTCCAACGCGTAGTCTTCCCCCCAGATCCGATTCAGCAGTTCCTGCCGTGAGAACACCCGATTCGGGGCCCGTGCAAATTGAGTGAGAATCTTAAATTCCTTCGGCGTCAATTCCACCGACCGATCATAGACACTCACCTCGTGTCTCTCCGCATCGACCCGAATCCCACCAGCCTCGAAGTGATCGGACGATGTTCCGCCGTATTGCAATCTTCTCGATATCGCCCGAATTCGTGCCAACAACTGGCGATAACTTTGGTCGCAAAGCCACGCATCGGCCCCGGCGTCAAGGTCGTCTATGCAATCTTCCTCTCGCCAGGGCGATCCGGGTTGTTGAACGGTTAAGACCGGGACTTTTTGGATCGCTGGATGTTGCCGTATTTTTTTGAAGTTCGCGGATAGGCGATCTACTAACACCAAGGCAATCTGCTGGTACCCAGCTTGAACGACCCCCCTAGATTCATTCGAGGCAAGCGTGATCGAATAGCCGTTGTCACTGAGAAACTTCTTCAGTGAATGCGCGAACGAGTCGTTAGAACTGATCAGCAAGATGACAGCTGTACCACTTGCCATGCGCCCACCAAACGCTATGGGACGAGGTCCGTGAAGAATACCGCCATCGCGTAGGAGACTAGCCTCTGGAGTATGAGCGTCCAATCCTAATCTCCTCTCTCCACCAGATAGCTGTCCCCTCCTCAGATTTCCGGATGGGCTGGAAAGATCGCACCACATTCCAAATTCAGAAAAGTCTAGACATGAGCGGCGCTTGCTGAATTCCCCTACTGCTGAGCGACGCAGTAAGTCTTCTCTGGAAGGGGCGAATAACCTGCCCCAGCACTTTCTTTAAATTCGGCGATTTCGGTCCTTCCTGTCTGCCAAACATGGATACAGTCTGCAATCAAGAAAGGCTCGGTCTTCGGCACGCCGTTCACAATGACCGATCGTCTGCTCGTCGTCGTTCCCACCATGACGAATCGGTTCCCGTTTTTCAGAGCCTGAGGTTCCAGTTCTCCTGGATAGAGAAATGCGAATTCGTAGTCACCGGTTCGCTTGACATCTTCCGTGGGCCCATAGACAGGATGGTTCACGATAGGAAGCTGTTCCGCAACAATCACGATGCCTTTGCCGTTCCCTGTAGTCTGTACGATCCGACCTCCCAGCTCGACTTTAAGGCCTGAGTCCGAAATACCTGACGGATTCGTGGGAGACGCGTCTCGCCACGCCTCAAAATGAAAAGTTGGAGAGACCTTTTCCGTGACTTTTGATGGGAAAGGCGCGTTGGAAGAGCACCCAGACAGGGCCGCACACACTGCAGTCGTGAGAGTGATGAGATGACTGAGTTTCATTGGGCTAACTCCTTTTTTGATGTGGATGGTTGACTACGTTCGAACTCACCGTGGATAAGATTCTCGGACCAGTACCTGTTGTCCTTCATGAAATCTTCACATATGTGAACTTTGCAGGTGGCCACTGGTCGTGTTACAAGAGTGTTACAAAGTTGTTAACAGGGTGTTACGGGGTAACAATTCACTCGGGAGGTGAACAATGAAGACTATCCTGAATGTCTTTCTTAGCGTCACTTGCTTAGTGCTTGCTGGATGCTCGACTGGCCCGCTGTTTTCCCCGGATACTATGAGTGACGTGGCATCGTCGGAATTCGGAGTGTTACAGGCTAAAACCGACGTCTTTAAGGGTCGGGTCGTCCAACTTGCTGGACGCATTGTTGGGGTAGAGGAATCTGCAAGCGGCACCATCATCCTGGCGCAGGAACTTCCCGTGGAGAAGCATCCCGCGTTTGGGCCGACAGAGACCGACAAGCCGTCATCAGCCTTTGCCATTTTGTATCCAGGCAAGGTCGACCGCAATGCGCTATGGTTCGGCAATAAATTCATTGTCGTTGCAGTCGCCCAAGGGCAGCAAACGTTCGCAATTGATGGCATTTCCCATACAGAGCCATATGTTGTTGCGCGTTGCATGCACGTGTGGAAAACCGGGTCATACGGTTCCTATGGAATTGAAGATTTTCCTCATACAGCCGATGGCTACTATCCGTTGGAGCACCAAACGTATTGCGCGAGCTAGTTCGTTCGTTGGACAGAGCACAGATCTCATCTAAACTGGATCAGTGCTCGGGCGCATTTCACCTTTCGGGCTCTCTTGACTTCGCTACATCCAGCCTGTTCAGCGCATTCCCAACTTTGTTTTCCAACATCCTATAGATGCCGGTGCTTTAGAAAGAGGGAGCGTTAATTCGAGATGTGATTTGACTGAAGCTACAGGCAGGGAGATATCCGTTGCGACAGGAACGGGTATAGTCTTCGTGTGCGCCGGTCGAGTCTCCCAACATGGAGCGAGCCACCCCCCGGTTATAGAGAAGAAGGTTGTCGCCAGCACCCAGGGCTACTGCCTGAGAAAAGTCTTTTTCGGCCTTGTCGAATCGGCCGATCAGCAGTTCAACCAAACCGCGACTTTGATAGATCTCTGGTATAGCGTCATTTAATCCCGCCGCGAGATCCAGGTCTCGTTTCGCCTCACGATAATCCTGCTGAAGTGCATAAACGACAGCACGGTTTGCGTAGATTGTCGGATCCTGGCCGCTCAGTTTTACCGCGGCGTTGAAATCCTGCAGGGCGTCTTCCAGCTTCCCCAGATGCCTGTAAGCCATCCCACTGTGATTGAGGGCAAGCGCGGAAGGCGGTCGCAACTGAAGAGCTTTTTTGAATGCTACAAGAGCTAGGTCAGGTTTGCCTGACTCCAGATACGCGACACCAAGGTTACTTTGATAAGTGGCATTGGTCGGATGCAATCGGACTGCATGAGTAAAGTCGTTGAGCGCCTGTCCCATCAGTCCCTGAGCGGCATACACGAAACCTCGGGTGTTCCATGCTTCCGCTCGATCAGGAGTTCGCCCAATCGCTTCCGACGCAGTTTCGAGTGCTCGATCGGTCTTGCCTTGACGGAATTCCACCTCACACTGCTTAAGCAGGTCTATGGTGGCATCCTGTTCACGTGCGTGCATCGCTCCAGTCGTACAGCCAAAGAGTAGACCCAGAGTGCAAGAAAGGCTCAGTCCCAACAGGATCGTGCTTCGGATTACATTCATTCTGTCCTCCAGGTAATCTCGATTCGACTCGAGTCACGTGCCCTATACACCACAAGACTATAGGGCCGACATGTTATTAGGGTGATAACGGAATGTTAAAGGCGTGTAAATTCTTACGGTGCGGTCTGCTTGCGAGAGGGCTTACGTTCGGAAGAAGGCTTCGAGTTTCCCGTTTTTATCTCATTGCGAAGCTGCTCGAGTTCGGCTTTTAATTTTTCGATCGTTCCTGATTGTTCTTTCAGTTGAGCACGCAGATCAAGATTGCCGTTGGTGAGTTCACGGACTTGCAGCCGAAGGTCATTCACAGATTCTGTCGCGTTCGTTGCCGAGGTGTCGGCTTTCAACGCCGGCTGTCCAGTTGCAGGCAGTGCGGCCTGCGGGCGAGATGAGCCCGTTGCTGCTTGGGGCACCCTTTGTCCTGCCAGAATTTCTGCCGGTTTGAGCGAGATATGGACCTTTTCAAACGCATTCCAGTGCGGCTCCTTCTCAATAGGCACATTGGCGGCCTGGGCTGGTCCGACCACCCATAGTTTCATGCCTTTTGTATCACGCGGATCTCGTTGCTCGCCCCCACCTGGGTCAGCCTGTAAAAAGGCATAGTGATCCGTGAGCATCACATGCATATAGTCGTCTCGAAAAAATAGGCTCCCAGCCGTGCGGTCGGGCTCATACGGTGCAGTCGGATTTTGGATCGCAAAGAAGACCCGTTCGCTTGGGGTTGCTTCGTGAAATGCTCTGGCGAGTGGCTCAGCCAGCGCGTCGAGTTCTGCCTCGGTGAACACCGGCCTCGGCTGAGGGGTACTGAACAATCCAATCAGAGTCCCGCTCCACCCCGATACTTCCAGTGAACCGAGGAGTGAATGAATTTCTTGCGGTTTCAGATCTGCGGGGTGCCTATTCCTCACGGGGGGTGTGGCATGTTCATTCGTTGACAAATCAGTCATGATCCCGATCTGCATACCTGACGTCTGATAGAGAATGCGCTGATGACTGATCCCTCCGCAGGCTGTCAACACCAGCAGGCAAGACAAGCCGCACCGGAGTCCAGTCGTAGTCCAACCGCTCCGTGCAACAGATCGCTTCGTGAGCCACGACACAGCACAAAAAAGGGACTTATGGGCACGCCATCGCATTCGTTTCACCTCAAGAACTGGGGGAATGGCACAGGTCGTGACTCGCGTTTCGATGCCGGAAACACAGGCGTCTATTTGCACGCAAATTGGATCGCCCAGTCCTTTTCACGGGACACCTGCCCATTCGAAGATATCTGTCCCATCCACGCTCTATCGACAGCTTTGCTGATTCTAGGAACTTCTCCCTCACGAGAAATGCGATACCCGGTTGGGCACTTTTCGTCAAGAAGGCGAAGCGCATCTTTTCGCCCTGGCGAGGTCAGTACATCGTACTCCTCAACGTATGAGTAGAGTACTGTTCCTCCCGTGGCCGTTTCATTTACGATTCGAGCGGACGGTGTACAGCTTGCGACAAGGAATGAAAAAACAACAAGCCCTACCAGTTGCTTCCCTAAAGATGGTTCATGAAATACAGGCCATTTGTGTGCCTGATTTATCGAACTCCGCCCGTATTGCAGAGAAGCGACCATCGTGCCGCTCTGCAATGGCGGGACACAGTTATCCTTTAGCGGATTAGAGGCTTTTCTCATACAAGGGAACGGGGAGAGGTGATGTCCTTCCGCGCATTATAAATAGCTCTGAGGTGTGGCGCCACCTCCCCATCATCCCCTCTCCTGTTCCCTCTGGGCGGATTCAGAAGGCCGCCTACTGGTAACGGACCTGAAATTGAACCAGGAAGATATTTTGTGCGAAGGCATCGGTATTGGGGACCGCCGTACCAGGGCCATTCCCCTGATGGTGGCGAAACTCGTAATTGACCGAGATCTTGCTCTGGATCTTGGGCGGAAGATTCTCGAAATAATAGTTGAACCCCACGGTGGTGCGCGTGTACAGATCATTGCTCATCGAGGTATTGGGATCGAATTGGTCATACATCACAACCGGCTCAAAGTTCTGGAGGGGCCCATCGGAAATAAAATACTTCCCGAGGACATACCAGGTCCGCCGTTGAACGCCAGGTGCTCCATTACCGCCGCATTGAACGGGGTTACTACAGGCTCCTTGAGCCGGGGTACCGACAGTGGTTTGATTGGCTCCGTCATGCCCTTGCCATACTTCACCCTGCACCATGAATCCGGGAAGGTAACGAGACGTATAACGGGCATCGATCCCGTATCGATCAAAGGCTCCTTT
>JBBRRM010000225.1:0-5494 GCA_038275915.1 Nitrospirales bacterium | reverse complement strand
TGCAGGTCTATGGCTGTGCCGATGGCAGCCCGAGCGTGACGTTTCCGTCCGATGAAATCTGCTCAGACCTCTCGGAGATAGATGCGGAGTGGTTCGGACCACTGGAGGTGCCGCGGTGAAAGACACTTGGACGAGATGGGTGGTGGAAAACCTTCTGATCCTGTCCATGATCGTCGCCATTCTGTTCGTCCTCTTGGTGTTGTTGTATTGGTCAGAGGAGATTCGCGGATTGATCTTGGGCCTCTTTTATTTCAGCAATGGATAGAACCGACGGGCAGACGCGATAGAGGTGCTGCGATGACTTGGGGGAACGAGCGCCGGATGAGGCTTGGCTGGATCTCGGGTGGATTATCGCTTCCACACCACCACACCCTCGGGGTGCTCCGGTTCATAGAGCAAATGCAGCAAATGTTTCAGACGCGCGCGGGCCTCGGACTGCACTTTCACGAAGCTGATCCCGCATTGACCGTGATTCACCCAGCGCACGACCGCCTGTTCAACTTTCGCGGGCAGAAATTGGTCGGGGAGCCACAACTCCAGCTGCAGACGCGTCCCGCACGAGAAGGGCGGCGCGCCTTCAATCCGACACCCTTGCAGGGAGAGATCCAAGAGCCTCGCCTCTCCCTCGCCCTGGGCATCTCGATAACTCACGGGCCCCCGCATCGCCACACGTGCACAAATTCGTTGGGGGATCATACGCACTCCCTTTGGCAAAGAACCCCCGTCTAGGCGTCACGATCGTTGCGGGGCATTTCAAACATACCAGCAGGAGGCGAGAAGGCAAGATCTGAGTGCATTCCGTCACAGGGGTCTGTTCTTCTGAGGTATTCCGTTTGGGTCTGTCGCTGGTCATGGCTGGTTGGCAGGGCCGCTCGATCCGCCGCGATGAAGAGCGAGAGCGATAACGATGGAGGTGACCGGTGCGACAGGGAGTGATCGTCTGGTGTGTGCGTCTGGGTCTATGCGTCGGCCTCCTGCTGGAGATCGGCGGGTGCGCCGAGTGGACGATTCCAGCCTGTGAAGGGTTCCCGCCCAAGACGCCCTGTGTCGGGACGTGCACCATTCCTCTTGACCCGACCTCTACCGTCGTGACGGTGCCCCTCGCCGTCGTGATTAAAGATGCAAAGGGAACGTTTTACTGCCAACAGATCGAGCCTTAGATTGACGATTGTTCATCCGATCTACCCAGACGAGAATTCTTAGTGAACGCGCGCGCGTAACCTCACACGAAAGGGTGGATCGAGAGTTCGTGGGGAAAGGTTGATTCGCGTCCGGGCAAGCGAGGGCATAAGGGAAAATCTTCTAACAAGGAATCAAACGACAAACGCGCACGAGCGCGGGCGACTGGCGAGATCAGAAGAAAATGCCTGGCGATTAGGGCCGATCATCTTGTCACGCTAACCTACCGTGGCAACATTGAAGACAGAGAGAAAGTCCTAACCGATCTGGACCGCTTACGCCGCATGCTCTCACGGGGTGGATACTCGATGCCTTATGTCGCGGTGTTGGAATGCCAAAAGCGCGGTGCCATCCATCCCCATTTAGCTGTTCGTGGCATCCAGGACATTCGTCTACTGAGACGATGTTGGTACAAGATCGTCGGAAAAGCACAAGGCCAGGTTAACGTAAAGGGGCCACGGCCTGGAACCTCGCCAGTCAAACTCGCCAGATATATCTCTAAGTACATAAGCAAAGACATAGACCGTCAGCCACGTGATTTTGAGGAGCACCGATACTTCTCCTCCCTAGGCATCTCTGTACCGACAGAGCGCTTTCAAATTGTTCTGAGTCGCAATGCGAGAGAAGCAGAATCGAGACTCTTCTTCCTCCTGTTCAATGACACGTTACGTCGAGTGGGAGATTACTGCACGGTCAGGCATTGGATTGGAGGGGCCGGGACATTCGGATGGATATCAGGCTTTGAAGACCTGACTTGTCACTGGAGCAGGAACGCTTCAATCTTGCCATAGGGTTGGGGGAGGGGTGTTGTCAGACTCTACTTGCTTCAGACTGGAAAAACCTGAATTCCAGATTGCCATAGGCCTAGATGGCAGTTGCGCCTGATTATGAAATGACCGATTAGTGGCATCTGCATTTCGCGTAGAGCCACCGACGTTAGTGGATGTCGTGCAGGACCTTGTCCGAAAGGGCTGGATCACAAACCGCCGATCGATCGAGGATAGCCGTGCAGTGTGTTTGAAACTTAGTCGGAAAGGAGAAGCGCTTGTTAGAAAGATCACACCTAGAGTTCAAAGTGTTGAAGTTAGCCCCGGGAAGTTAACGGACCCTACTAAGCCCCAGACTTGCTCGTATACAACCATTTCTCCATGGCTCGTCTTGCGATTCGATCGTTCTCCTTCTAGAATGTGCCTCCCTGCGAGTCGCCCACGCCTCAACGCGCTCGACATGATCGGGGTGATGGACGTCCTTCCACCCCCAGCCCTGCATGGCATCTAATGTCGTACCGGTGTAGTCGTACCACCGTTGGTTGTACCAAAAAATCCAGCCCGTCGCGTCCGCCATTCAGGCGAATTGTGATATATGATCTGCCAGGGTCCTGAACCGCTCTTCACTATTGAGCAGCGCCTCTTCGGCTCGCTTTCGTTCCGCTGTCACGCCTTCCACCATCCGTTGTTGTCCAAGCGCGGTCGACACGCTCATGAGCGCTCGCTGTTGGGCTCGACGCATCGCTTCACCGATCGCAATGATCACCGTCATGCTCGACATGTAGGCGGCAAATCCCCAGAGAGTTGCAGGAGCCCATTCGAATGCAAATCGGGGCTCGATAAATAGCCAGCTCCCCCCGAGGTAACTCATTACTGCAGCAAACAGGGCGGGTCCCCATCCGCCGTACCAGACGGCTAATGCCACGAAACCGAAGGTTGTCGACAAAGGCAGGAGAGACCCCAACACCGGGTCAAGCACTCCTCTCAGCAACAGGGAAACGATGGCACACAATCCGGCGATTACGTATCGGCGTAAGACGGAGGGGGTCTCAGGTTGATATTGATTTATCGACATTGGACGAATCTTATTTTCACCGGGAAAGGATCTGTTGATCCTCTCGAGGGCTTCGCAGCAAAGTCGAGATACAGGAGGAAGGTTTATATGCCAAGGCAGGATCCCTCGACGCATTTGCTTGACTATACCTGATCGGCGATTCTGAAGCTGCTATATCCGCCGTTCGAAATTTACAGACCTAGGGTTATTGCCAGTTCTCCAATTGATTTCCATCAGATAGCTTGCTTGTGTTTTTTACGAAGACCCTAAGTCCTGTATGTGACTCGCGCCGAGGAGCTACTTTAGTGTCGTCTTCTGCACAGGTTCCTTTCCCAGGATTGTTTGGACTGTCGATCGATAGGATCCCGCCAAGCAAGATGCCTGTAAGAGTTCGGGTTCTCTTAGCGGATGACCACACCCTCATTCGACAAGCTTTGCGAAATGTCGTGGAGAAATGTGTTCGGCTGGAGGTGGTGGGGGAAGCGAGCAACGGCCTGGAGGCGATTGATGCAGTGCGTCGATTGAGACCTGACGTGGTCGTCATGGATATTAATATGCCGCAATTAAATGGCATTGATGCGACTAAGTGCATTAAATATGAATTCCCCAACACCTACATCATCGGACTGTCTGTGGAAGAAGGGATGAGCACTGTTCAGCAGATGCAGTTAGCCGGCATCCATTCATACTTGACGAAAGAGTCCGCCGTGGAGAATCTATGCCGCGCCATTGTAGAAGCGGTTACAGATCAGGGGTGACGCCGCCCACGGTCCTGGCGTTTTGAGTAGCTCCTAATTTTATTTTGTTGGTTCTTGAACAAAAATTGTTCTATTCACCTTTTCCTTGGAGAGCCCAATCATGTCCATGCCCCATGCCGTCCAGTTCTACCACGACGACGTGTTCCTCATCGATGCGGTCTCCGCATTCATTAAGACCGGCTATGAACGACACGCCACCCCGATTATAGTGGCAACGGAAAAACATCGTGAGGATCTCCGCAAAACATTTCAAGAATGGGGCAGCCCTGACCTGGTGAGCAAGGTGATGCAGTTCGACGCTTTGGAATTGTTATCAACCTTCATGGTCGAAGGCTGGCCGAATCAAGCGAAATTCAATTCTAGCGTAGGACGCATCGTCGAGGAGGCCGCGCTCAGGGGTCCCGTACACATTTATGGGGAGATGGTGGCGGTGCTGTGGGCGGAAGGAAAGACTCGAGCCGCGATTCAGCTGGAAGAATTATGGAATGGGCTCGCCACCCGGCATGCGTTCTCACTTTTGTGTGGATACCCAATCGCGGCCTTTCCGAATCACAACACCAACGAATCCTTTGAACAGGTGTGCCATGCCCATACGCATGTGCACATTCCTGCATAATCACTCGGCGTGTGCTTCTTGCCAAACCTGATTCATTCGATATTGGTCACTGGTTGCTGCGCCTTATGGAGAACCTGAAACACGCGTTCCAAGCGGGCACGCGCGTCGGGTTGCACCTCCACAAAGCTCACGCCACATTGAGCGTGCTTGACCCAGCGCACGATCGCCTGTTCGACCTTGACGGGCTGGAATTGATCGGGAAGCCAGAGTCGCAGGCGCAGACGCGTACCGCACGCGAAAGGAGGCGCGCCTTGGATCCGACATCCCTGCATGGAGAGGTCCATGAGCATCCCTTCTCCATGACCTCGCGCGTCTCGATAGTCCACCGGTCGTCGCACGACTACACGAGCGCTAATTCGATGAGGCACCATCTCACTCCTTTCGCCGAAGCCGACGGTGTAGTCGCCACGCTGGGCCGCGCGGCCTGTCAAAGGATACCAGCCAAGCGTGTGAAGGCAAGACCTGAATGACTTTCGTCAGGGGGTGGGCTGGACCGCTGGAGCCTGCGGCATGAAGATCGATTGGTATCTACTCGGCCTCGTCAGTGCCGTCTTGGCACTCATGAGTGTGTTTGCGGGAATAGCGTGGTACGCCCTCCTCCACTAGCGAGTCGGCTGTCTGCTCAACGGGTACTGGACCGGGAGTGTCGGTGGGATTGGGACACGGTGCTCGAAGGATTCCAGAAGACAGCGCGACTTTAGCAGAGAAATGACGCCGGGAGTCATTCAAGATCATGGCTCGCTAAGAGTGACGCCTTGCGTAGAGCCCGGAATAACCGACAGAGTGAGGGAGTGGATGGGGTTGACTGTCTAAAGAATAGGAGGAGCGAAATGTTTGTAATATGGATGGACCAGGATGCTCATAAATTTGAGATGAAACAGGAAAATAGTGAATGGTGGTATCGCAAGGAAGGCGAAGGGGACGACAAATGGGAAAAAGGGAGACCGCCGGGTTTCTTGCAGAAATCGATAAATCCTTTACCCTAGCTCATGCCCCATCACTCCCAACCTAGAGACCATGGTGCGTTCTCTTCAACCGGAGGGGGCCTAACCTGCCTGCTTCGTCCTTCGGGTTAGCCTCGGCTGGCCCTTGACTGACTGCCCGAACCGCCTCCATACTC
>JBBRRM010000224.1:0-5539 GCA_038275915.1 Nitrospirales bacterium | reverse complement strand
GATGAGGTCGGTGTGCTGGAGACGATTTTGGAGATACCGGATAATCACGTCTTCGTCGTTCGCAAGGGGACGGAGGAAGTTCTCATTCCGGCCGCGAAGAGTTTCGTGACCTCGGTGGATCTTGCCCGCCGTCGCATGATGGTTCGCGGGATTGATGACTTGTTTGAGGATCGCCATGCGGTGTGACATTCTGACACTTTTCCCCGACATGGTAGCGCCGGTGTTGGGCCAGAGTATTCTTAAACGAGCACAGGATAAAGGTCTGCTGCGCGTTCAGGTGCGTAACTTGCGCGACTATACGCTCGATCGCCATAAGGTGGCGGATGACGTGCCCTATGGCGGAGGGGCTGGGATGGTGATGAAGGCGGAGCCCATCTTGCGCGCGGTGGAACAGATTCAGGCCGACTATGTTCGGGCCGGTGAGGAGATTCGGTTGCTGTTCCCGTCCCCGCAGGGCCGTCCGTTCACGCAAGCCTATGCGAAAGATCTGGCGGCTGACTCGCGTCGCCTCGTCATTCTCTGCGGCCACTACGAAGGGGTCGATGAGCGGGTGCGGCTCGCCTTGCACCCGGAGGAAATTTCAGTCGGGGACTATGTCTTGACCGGCGGCGAATTGCCGGCACTGGTGCTCATCGATGCCGCAGCCAGATTGGTTCCCGGCGTGTTGGGTGATCCGGAGTCAATCCTAGAAGAGTCGTTCACGGATGCGTTGCTCGAGTATCCACACTATACGAGACCGGCGGAGGTTCGAGGGATGCCCGTGCCAGAAGTGTTGCTTTCAGGACATCACGAGGCCATTCGTCTGTGGCGTCGCAAAGAGGCCCTGCGAAGTACCTATCAGAGACGGCCGGATCTTTTGCAAGATCGGGTCTTGAGTCTCGAAGATCAACAATTGCTAGACGAACTTACTCGTGAAGGCGTGCCGTGCACGCCTGTTCGATGTGGGGAAGGAGGGGTAGTGTCATGAATCGGTTAGAACGGATACAAGCGTCTTTCACGAAGAAGTCGGCCCCCAGTTTTGAAATCGGAGACACCGTCCGTGTCCACGTGAAGGTGGTCGAAGGGGAAAAAGAGCGCATTCAGGTATTTGAAGGGGCGGTGATCGCCCGTAAAGGGCTGCTGAACACAGAGACCTTCACGGTGCGCAAAGTTTCTTACGGCGTCGGTGTGGAACGGATTTTCCCGCTCCATTCACCCATTGTCACGCGCGTCGAGGTCATGCGCCAGGGCAAGGTGCGGCGGGCGAAGCTCTATTACCTCCGTGGTAAGAAGGGCAAGTTTGCCAAGGTTGAAGATCGGGAGTTTGTCGCGAGCGTGAAGGGGCAAGCAGGGGTTACCCGTAAGGTCGAAGAGCCGGCTGAAGCCGCCTCCACCTCAAAATCCTAGCTGGCTGCGGGAACACTATGTTGCGCGGGGGAACTTCTGTCAGTTGCTCCCGAGGCGTACCCTCTGAGGTGCGTTGAGGGTCTGAACAATGCGAGAACGCTGCGGGCACTGTTTCAGCATCCTGCCAGTCCCATTCCCTGATTTCCTCGACCACGAGTGTTGGGTGCCCTTTCAAAGGACGCAAGGCGGGGCCACATCGTGGGACCTACCGATGAATTTGAATTAGAAGCCAGGCGGCGCGGCTATCGCTGCATCGCCGGTCTGGACGAAGCCGGACGGGGCCCTCTTGCGGGCCCTGTCGTCGCGGCGGCGGTCATCCTGCCCACTCGTTGTCGGTTGGTTGGTGTCGATGATTCCAAACAAGTGTCCGGATCTGAGCGAGTTCGCCTCTATGAGATTATTGTCGATCGGGCACGTGCTGTTGGGGTAGGGGTCGCCACCGAGCTGGAGATCGACCGGCTCAATATTTTGGAAGCAACTCGCCTTGCTATGCGTCGCGCGATTGCATCGCTGAATCCCCCGGCAGACTGCCTCTTGATCGATGCTCTCGCACTGTCGAACCTCGCCATTCCCTCACGCTCTATCATTAAGGGTGATACCTTGTCGATTTCGATTGCTGCCGCCTCGATCGTGGCCAAAGTCACCCGCGATCGCATGATGGTGGCGTATCATCTCACATATCCTTCCTATAATTTTCTCTCCCATAAAGGGTATGGGACGGAAGAGCATTTGCAACGGCTCGCTCAATATGGTCCCTGTGCGATTCATCGGCGTACGTTTGCCCCGGTCGCGCAACTGTTGAGCAGCCGTGTGGATATCTGGTCCCTTTCGCGGACCGGTCTGGACGAATCCTTACGGACGGTTTAATGACCATCCTGGATCCCCGAAAGCTTTTTGGGCAAGAAGGGGAATCAGCGGCAGAGGAGTATCTGCGGCAAAAGGGGTATCGGATCGTGGCCCGCAATCTACGTTCGTCGGTAGGAGAGTTGGACCTAGTGGTTGAAGACGGTCGAGTGCTGGTCTTTGTCGAAGTGAAGGCGCGCCGTACCGACGCATTCGGCGGAGCCATCCATGCCGTTCATCAACGGAAGCAGGAGAAGCTGATCCAGTTGGCGGCCCAGTATCTGGCCCGCCATCATGTGAAGGATCGACCCTGCCGATTCGATGTTGTCTTGCTGCAAAGCCCGGGGGCTGTCGCTCCGCAGATCGAGCATATTCAGAATGCCTTCGAAGTGTCCGGAGACGATCTCCGTTGGTAAGGCGACGATGATTCAATTAATCCACGTGTCGAAACAGTACGAGCAGAGGCCGGCGCTTTCGGATGTCACCCTCGAAATCGACAAGGGCGAATTTGTCCTCCTCATGGGACCTAGCGGAGCGGGAAAGTCGACACTGTTGCGAATGCTGATCGGAGCCGAACGGCCCGATGAAGGACAAATCTTCGTTCATCAGAAAAATGTGACGACGCTCAAGCGGTCTGACATCCCGTATCTGCGCCGCAAGGTTGGAACGGTGTTTCAAGACTTTCGATTGTTACCGAAGAAGCCGGTCTTTGACAATGTCGCGCTGCCGTTATTGGTGCAAGGAATCTCTTCTGCCGACATTCGTCGGAAGGTCACAGAGGCGTTACGGGCGGTCGGTGTCGAGCACAAGCGGGATCAGCTTCCGGCGGGCCTTTCGACGGGAGAGCAGCAGCGAGTATGCATCGCGCGCGCGATCGTGAATGGTCCGGTCGTCTTATTGGCGGATGAGCCGACCGGAAATTTAGACCCTGCCCTCACGGCCGAGATCATCGAACTGTTTAAACTCATTAACGCGCGCGGCACCACCGTCGTGGTGGCCACGCATGATCCTCTCGTCATGGCGCAGGTGAACCGGCGGGTGCTGACATTGTCGCAGGGCCGATTATTGCCGGAACGGCAGGTGATGGTGTGAGGACGCTCTCCTATCTCCTCCGAGAATCCTGGGTCAATATGCGGACCAACCGGATGACGACGATGGTCGCTATTTTGACCACGGCCTTTACATTGGCCTGTGTCGGGGTCTTCTTGCTGCTCTATGTCAATTTGCGGGCGGCTGCTGGATGGCTCCAGGACGATATCAGGATCATGGTGTATCTTGATGACCGGCTCGCTTCCGATTCGGTCGCCGATGTGGAACAAAATTTACGTAGCGATCGTGCCGTCGCATCACTGCTGTTTATTTCGAAAGAGCAGGCGCTGGGAGAGTTCAAGGCGCAATTTCCTTCGGAGTCTCACTTACTTGAAGGGCTGGGCCAGAATCCGTTGCCGGCCTCCTTCGTGGTGGCGCTCAGTCCGGCGTTCCGTTCTCCGGATGCAGTCAAGCGATGGGCAGAACGGGTCAGGCAGGTCGCCGGCGTCTCCAAGGTGGATTATAATCAAGACTGGATCGATGCGCTCGCCACGGTGATTCGATCGATTGAGTTGGTCGCCATCGGTATCGGGGTCATCCTCTCGGCAGCTGCGGTGACCATCATTGCCAATACCATTCGCCTGACACTGTTCGCCCGACGGGATGAGATTGCTATTCTGCGTTTGATCGGGGCTACGACCAGCTTTATTCGCATTCCCTATCTGCTAGAGGGCGCTGTGCTGGGTGCGTTGGGCAGCGCGCTCTCGCTGGTCATGCTCAAATTCATGTACGAATTATTTCGGCAGCAAATGCGAACGACGGGACGATTTGCCGGGCTCGACAACCTCATGGCATTTTTTCCCCCGTCAGTCTGTCTTGCGCTGATTGCGGTGGGCATGGGGTTGGGGTTTGCGGGTAGCTTCGTCTCGATACGGCGTTTCGGCGAGGCTAAGGCATGAGGGTCCTGACGGGTCTCAGCGTCGGCGTCATGCTTTGGGTGCTCCCGGCAATTTTATGGCCAACGCTTGCGTCTGCCGATCCGATCATTGACAAGATCGAAAAAGAACGCAAGGCCCTCGAACAACTCAAAGATCAGATCGAAGAGAAACGTAAACAGGCGGATGCGGCAGGAAAAAAGCGTGAGTCCCTCTTGCAGGGGATTCAAACCCTCGATGAACGTGTGTTGCACTACCGGCAAACGCATCAGGAGATTAGTCGAAAGCTGCGGAAAAAAGACCAGGAGATCGAGGTGATCAATGCACAGTTGGCCGGTTTTCGCGTGAGAGTGCAAGAGCGTCAGGACGCCATTCTGGCTCGCTTGCGGGTTCAGTACATGGAGGGACGTTTTGGATATTGGAAAACGTTGCTCGCGTCGGACTCGTATGGGGATTTCCAGCGACGGCTTCAGTATCTCTCGGCCGTGTCCGAACGGGACTATACTCTCATGGAAACGTTTCGAGCCGATATGACCCGTATGGAGCAGGCGGAGCGGCAGCGGGAAGAGGCGCGTCTTGGAATGCTATCGTACAAGCGAAGTACCGAGAAGCAACTCGCTGAGATGAAATCGGTCAAGAAAGAAAAGAAGGTCTATCTCACCAAGATTACTCATGAAAAAGAGTCCTACGAACATGCTCTTCAAGAATTGGAACGTTCCGCCTCCCGTATCGACAGTTTACTGCGCGAATTGGAGCAGCGTCGTCGCGCAACCGCGGTACGACCTCCGACCGGGGGATTAGCCCCTCGCGGGGTGAAGGGTGCGCTGCCGTGGCCGGCTGACGGGAGTATCATCTCTTTCTTCGGCCGTCAGAAACATCCGACCTTTAACACCTACGTGCAGCGCCGAGGCATCGAGATCAAGACTGCCGAGGGGAGCGCCATTCACGCGGTAATGCCGGGGTCCGTCGTCTATGCGGACTGGTTGAAAGGGTACGGACTCGTTATAATCCTTGATCACGCGAATGGATTCTTTTCGCTGTATGCTCATGCTTCGAAGATTCTTGCGGCGGTGGGGGCACAAGTGCAGGCCGGGCAGGCGATCGGCGAAACAGGCGATACAGGCATGACGGGTGAAAATACTTTATACTTTGAATTGCGCGAGGGAGCGGAACCCCTCGATCCTCTCCAATGGTTGGCGAGGCGGTAGGGAACGGGAAGAGGAAAGGACATCAAATATGGAACAGTATCCCCGACGACGATTCTGGATGTTGGGCCCTATGATCGTAGTGGCGTTGGTTTTGGGCGTGCTGCTCGGAAAAGGGTGGGAGCGGACCGGGCATGCCAC
>JBBRRM010000223.1:0-5555 GCA_038275915.1 Nitrospirales bacterium | reverse complement strand
CTGCTGAAATTTCTCGCCAGACCAGCCCGGCCACCAGGACAAGAAAGGCTCCTTCAATCGTGGCGGACAGGAGAGGCGTGAGAAAGGGAATGGCCATAAGCATACGTCCGACCAACCATACAGTGCACAACAGCATCAGCTCACGCCCTCTGATCGGCGGACGGTCGGTCCAATTGGGAATTGCCGTGAACAGGAAGCCGGTGATGACTGCGGGCAGAAAGCCGAAGACCATCTCATGCATATGCCACTCCCGAGCGCGGGAAAGGAGTTCGGAGTCGCCACCTCCTCCGGCAAGCAACAGAATCCAGGCAGGGACCGCCACCGCGGCAAACAGCGCCGCTCCAAGAAATAACGGCCGGAATCCGTTCGAGAAGAATGCAGGACCCTGATAGCCCGATCTCTCCTCCGCCTGTTCGGTCATATCATCTTCATCTTTCAGTCATTGACCAGACAGAGAGGGAGATGAGTCGGTACTGTCGTGGGTCATACAGTGCAAATGAAACTGGAGCAGCGAAAGTTGAGGCAGGCTACTTTTTGTCAGCGGCCCTGTCAACTGACCACCCATTGAAGACGGTGGGAAATCGCACCGCACGGGAGAAAAAGTAGTGAAGGGATCGCTGAGTCAGGAGACCTGAATGAGTAGTGAGTGAGTCCGTAAGTAAGCAGGGGGCACACTCGGCCGGCTATTTATGCAAGACGGCGTCTTCGATGGCGTGGCAGAGAGTTTCAACGGCTGACTCTTTCGTCAAATAGGAGCAGACGCCGGCGGCTTGCATCTTCTGAACGATGTCCATGCTATTCTGCACAGATAGTCCAACGATGGACGTGCCCGGGAACATTTCTTTGATGCGTTTCGTCGCCTCGATGCCGTTCATCGTCGGCATGTTGATATCCATGACGACCACATCAGGCTTCAAAAGACTCACCGCACCGATCGCCTCCAGCCCGTTGCTGGCATCCCCCACCACCTCCATATGATCACAGCTATTCACGATGCTTTTTAATCCCTGTCGAAGCATCGTGTGATCATCGACCAGCAATACACGAATCTTTGACTGCCAGGCATTCTGTAATCCGATTGATCCTGGAGGGCGTAATTCATCGGAAAACATGATTTACCTCTTGTCTTTCCGATCCTTTCGGTCAGGATCCTCGCAACGGACAACTCGCGGTCGATTGCTGAAATAGCAAGCGTCCCATGTCCTCCCTTCCCGGCCCGGATGAACCATACTCGAGCACAAGATCATGATTATGTATAACCCAGACTGCGAAAAGGGGTTACTGGGGTTACCCCTAGCGGTAAGAATCTCCGCATCATCCACTATGTCAGGGAGTTCAGATGGCTATTGGCCCAGGAAGTGAGGGCACTGACCGTTATGAAGGTGGCAGGTTCGCGGCGCTAGTCTTTGTGCGTAACCAAAGGAAGGATCAGGGTGGCTGTCGTGCCCTTGCCTCCGACCGATTCCATGTCGAAACTCCCCCCTAACGCCTTCATGCGTTCGCGAATACTGAACAGGCCGAATCTCGAGGAAGTCGTGTCCGCAGACATGGAGGTGGCAGCGTACAGAAGGTCGAAGCCGCATCCCTGATCCTGCACCTCAAGCCGCAGGATTCCTTTGTGACATCGAACGGTCACGGTGGCCTGATCGGTCTGTGCGTGTTTGGTGATATTGATCAGCAGTTCGCGAACAGATTGAAATAGGAGCACCGCTCGATCCTCTGCCATCGATGGTTCCGGTGATGCCGGCGCCTCGATATGCACAGTAAGTTCGTACTTCTGCATCTGTGCTGCCAGCCATCGCAGGGCTGCCACTAAACCGAACTCACGCAATTCAGGCGGGCTGAGATCGGCAATGAGAGTCTGGGTATAGTGCAAGGACCTGGTGAGGACGTCGTCAGTCTCCTTGATCAATTCAGTACAACGCGGAATGAGGTCAGGAATTTGTTTTACTTGTGCGAGTTTCATCCGCCCATAGATCAGCATCTGCGCCAGATGGTCGTGCAGCTCCGTGGCCAGACGCGTCCGTTCCCGATGCTCGGTAAGATTGAACTCAGCCGCCAATGCCCGCAACCGCTCTTGCGACTCCATTAATTCCTGAGTGCGCTCGACCACGCGTTGTTCCAGCTCATCATTCAATCCACGAAACCGTGCTTCGCTTTCGCGCAGTGCGTCCATCACCTGTTTGCGATCGATCAGATCGGCGGCTTGCCGCACCAGGACATCGAAGAGCCGTAAATCGCGCTCTGAAGGACAGTGCACGGTGCGCCAGTGCGTGGAGATCATGCCGACCATCCGGCCGCTGCGCGAGAACAACGGCGTGGATTGTACCGCCCTGATGCCGGTCTTGCGGTGATCCTCCAACGCGGGGGTGCCAACAATGAAGTCACACGTTTCCACGTCGGGCACGATGACCCGACGGCCCGTCCGCATAGCCTTGCTACACGAAGTCGGCCTATCGGTGCGACAGGTTCCGAAGACCTGAGCGAAGAGCATGTCGAATCCCCGCCAGCCCAGCAACCGTAGCGTGCCCTGGCCCTCGTCAAGCATCTGCATGCTCGCCATATCGGATTGCATGAGATCGATGGCCGCGTCAAGAATCCGTTCGTACAGCACATCGACATTCTCTTCCTGGATCAGCTGCGCGCTGATGCTCTGCAAGAGTCTGATATCGGTCAATTCTGTTTGCAATCGCGCTTCGCTTTCGCGATGCAGGTCCTCATCATGCTTATGCGAGGTCTGATCGATCAGCGCGAAGCGTAGCTGCGGCCCACCATCATCCGTTGTCGTGGCGCACCCATCCAGCCGCATGGTCTTTGTCACGCCCCCGACATTGAGCGTAAGATCGCACTCGTGGTGGCCAGGCGACTTGAGCATCGCTCGGCAGGCAAGGGTGAAGCGCGGCACATCATCCTCGGTCACAAATACTGCGAACGGATCTGCCGTCACCGTCTTTCGATCGACCCCCAGCAACATCTCGGCCGCGCCATTCATCTCCTGAATCCGGCCTTGCTTATCCAGCGTGAAGTAGGCCACAGGCGCTGATTCGAATAAATCACGATAACGATCGCGCCTCTCCTCTGCCTCCTGCCGCGTCCGATCCAATTCCTGATTTTGCAACAACAGTTCGATTTGATGTACTTGTAGCTCGTCGACCAGTGCCTTCAAATGTTTCGAAGCCAAACTCGGCACGGTCTTGGCGATGATCTTGCTGAGTTGCTCTTCCGCTCGATGGCGAAACTCTGGCGGGTGGGACTCTCGCGCGTCGTAACTCACTGACCACCTGCTTTCTGATAGCTCGGTTCGATGAAGCGGAAGCGTCGGGGTATGACGCGGGACACTGATGACTGAACAATTTTGAGGGATGAGGTAGCCCCCGGAACGGGGGGATTATAAGAGGTGCTACGAGCATGAGCAACCCCCCAGTGCCCCCATCCCGTCTACTTCGTCGTCGAATCTAAAAACGACCGAGAGTCTTCTTTGCGATGGCCTTTACCTTGTCCTCGTCTCCGGCCGTTTCATTCAGCCGGACCTCCAGCATCGTATTCCCCTTTTTGACGAACAACCGGACGCACTCGAATTTCTTGTCGCGATACAGGAAGGCCTCCTGGCCGAGCCCTGCGATGGGCGACAACTCCTTGATTTCTTTCTTGCTTCGCTCCATCGCCTCGCCCGGGTACAGCCACAGCTCGAGCGTATCGCTCGGATCGCTGGAAAACAGAAACGTGCACATCCTGACTCGATCGTTGCGCTCGGAAGTCGGATTCCCAGTGGGCCTTCCGATGATCTGCTCCACCTCAGCCTTCTTCACCAACCTACAGGGATCGATCGATGGATCGGCTGCCATCACAGGCGTAGTCCATAGCGCGATATAGCCCAGGAGAGATGCCAGCAGAAATCGGTAGACCGTCATCATGGGACCACCTCCATGATAAATGGGCGTGCGATTGGCTTTTCGGTCTCAGCGCGAATCAATGAAAGGATTGTGCTGAAAGGCTACCGGTTGGAAGGAACAGAATCAACCGGCATGGACAGTTCCCCTACCCGGCCGCTGTTGAGATCATGACTCTGCGCATGCATTGGCGAATTTTGCATTGTCATTCTATGGCAATCCTCCCCAAGCAACTTCGATCGGGCGCTTGAACAACGACGCTCCTGGAAGGTTTTGCAGTCGGCGTGGGGATTTTCCTATGCTACGTCATCGCATACGGCATAACCGACGGCCCAGCCCCTGCTTGCGGAAGACCCTGGCCGCCCGTAATAAAATAGTTCACCTACTAGGCTTCTCCCTAGTATGAGAAGGATGACTGCCATGGTGGTATGGCCACATGTACGATTCGGCCTACAGAGTAGAACAATTCCGCGATACCGCCTCACCGGCGCTACAACAGCGTCACTTTTATTTCCGGCATTGGAAGGCTGGACGCGGCCTCCTGATCGCCTATGAGGCTTCCCAGCATGGCCAGGATTGCGGGATGCCCCACGAACACTGATCACGACGACCGACACGTGATTGAGTTTGTCCGATGCGTTATCGTCCTTCCTCTCGAAAGTTTCTGTGGACAATTCTTATCTCCATCGTAGCAGCCCTGTCTCTCCATGCCTGTGGTGATGTTTCGACAGCGCCAGCCCCAACGGCCGGTCCGGCAACACCAGGGCCATTGGCGATTCTCACCTCCGACCCACTTCCAGCTGGCACCACCCAAATACCCTATGATGTGACCCTCACACCGAGTGGGGGAACCGCACCCTATACCTGGAGCCTGACCCCCGGATCGCCAGCATTGCCCAACGGGCTAGTATTGGCGCCATCGACCGGGAGACTTTCAGGGACACCGACCGCCCCTGGAATCTCGCTCACCGAGTTCAAGCTTCAGGATTCCAAGGGACAGTCGGTTCAAAAAGTCCTTTCGATTCCGGTGAATGTCGCGCCGACTCCTTTGACCATACTCACAGACTCGCTCCCGTCCGGTTCGATCAACCAGCCCTATGCGGTGGCGTTAAGTCCTACTGGAGGCACCACACCCTACACATGGAGCCTCAAGAGCGGCTCGACACCTCTGCCGAGCGGTCTCACGCTCGATCCTAGTGGAGTGATCAGCGGGACGCCGACCGTGATCAGTAATGCCACACAGACCTTCACCTTACGAGATGCGACATTGTTGACGATTGAAAAATCCCTGACGTTGACGATTAGTGCCATCCCTCTATCGATCACGACGACCTCTCTCCCCCAAGGCACGCAGAATCAAAATTATAGTGGGACGTTGGCAGCCTCGGGAGGCACGGGAGCCTATACCTGGGGACTTGCAGGAGGATCGCCCTCTCTGCCGACTGGATTAACACTGAATTCGTCCACAGGCGTCATCAGCGGCATTCCCAATAGCACAAGCAGTCTCACCTATACATTCACCGTCACTGATTCGACACCGCCGACCGCCCAAACCTCAACCAAGACATTGCAATTGGTGATCGGCGCAGCTCCACCGACGCTGACCATCACGACCAATTCATTGCCAGCCGGCTCCATGCTGCAGGCCTATAGCACGACGTTAAC
>JBBRRM010000222.1:0-5584 GCA_038275915.1 Nitrospirales bacterium | reverse complement strand
GGCTCGATCGGATCGACCGGCTGGAGCGGGGCGAGGTAGGGATGGCCGGATACCGCCACGCCACGTAGTAGTACCGCATGAACTCAATGATGTGTTTCATCATCTGACGACTCCTTTGTGAGCTTCATCCAAGTGCCGCGTCGTCATCCGTTTATCGCACGAGATCTCTCTTCTGCCTAGCCGTACAAAGATGGTAATCAGCCTCTCTTCGTAGGGCCTACGAAGGAGGGACATTACAAATTAGCGGAGCGGGAGACAGTCTACGGATGCTCCTCATCTCAGAAAACTGGGTCACGGTTTTGGTCACGGTTCTGAATCTAATTCAATCACACTCCCTTACACTCACCATCCCCTTCAACCCTCACGATCTCCGCTAGAGTGGCGGGATTACCGCACTCCCTCACACTCAATCATTCTCTATTGCATTTGGATTGCACGTTCTGCAAAACTGCGATGCGGCGGTTCGAACCTGCCCGGCGCCTCCAAACAACACCTGTGCGACCCTGTCCGCATGGCAGAGTACTTTCAATTGATGTTGATGTCTGGTTTGGGAAAAGGCTGTGATGAGTGGGCCCTCCATGACATGTGTTCCAATCCTCATGGACAGAGGAAATTGACGGCGATGGAATAGAGTGTTAAAATCCGCGACGTTAACGATCAACAAGCCTAGCCGGGATCCGCATCCCTCATCATAATACTGCTATAGAGAAAGTTAGGAGGCAAGGGAGCAATGGCCGTTCCACTTTCCCAGATGTTTACCGTCACGAAGTATGTGCTCACCCAGAAGCTCAACCGGGTGAAGCGGTATCCGCTGGTCTTGATGCTGGAACCTTTATTCCGATGCAATTTGGCCTGTGCCGGCTGCGGAAAGATCCAATATCCGGATCATGTGCTAGATAAACGACTTACGCCCGAGCAGTGCTGGGCGGCAGCGGAGGAGTGCGGCGCCCCGATCGTCAGCATTCCCGGTGGTGAGCCCCTGATCCACCCCGAGATGCCGGCGATTGTTCGCGGGCTGGTCGCACAGCAACGGTATGTCTATCTGTGCACCAATGCGATCTTAATGGAGCGAAAACTCGACGAGTATCAGCCGTCAAAGTTTCTCACCTTCAGCGTTCACATGGACGGCCTGCGCGATGAGCATGATTTGGCGGTCTGTCGGGACGGTGTGTACGACGTAGCGGTGAAGGCGATTAAAGCGGCGCTGAAGCGGGGGCACCGTGTGACGACCAATACGACCCTCTTCGATGATGCCAATCCGGAGCGCGTGCGGAAGTTTTTCGATGCGATGATGGAACTCGGCGTCGAAGGCATGATGATCTCACCTGGGTACAGCTATCAGAAGGCACCGGATCAACAACATTTTCTGAAGCGAGAGCGCACGAGGGAATTGTTTTCCCGTATTCTGGGAAGTCCGAAAAAGGGCTGGCAATTTAATCAGTCTCCGCTGTTCCTGGATTTTTTGATGGGGCGGCGGGAGTATGAATGCACCCCCTGGGGCAACCCCACCTATAACGTCTTCGGATGGCAGAAGCCCTGCTATTTGCTCCAAGAAGGCTATGCGAACACATTCCGTGAGCTGATGGACAGCACGGAGTGGGATCATTACGGAACCGGACGGAATGAGAAATGCGCCGATTGTATGGTGCACTGCGGCTATGAGGCTTCAGCAGTCGAAGATACTTTCGGAACAATGTCCGGGTTCGGCCGGACCATCAAGTTGACGCTGCTCCCTACCTCGCGATGACGGATCGGCGTGAAGCGTGGGTCTCTCTCGTTGATCACGAGAGCATCACATGCTTGACGAGGTTCGTTTCACGACGGACGCTTGGCTTATGACCGATACGAAGAACCATAGTAATGGCGGGGTGGCAGGGTCGCCCGAAGGTCGCATATTCCAGCCGGCATCTTTTGCCGAGCTGGTAGAAGCGGTGGAGCTGGCGTTCGATTATCGTGGCGATGTGACCGTGTCGTTGAAATCCGGCGATTCCATCAGCGGGTATCTTTTCAATCGTCAGGTCAACGGTTCGGACTCCTATCTGGAAGTGTTTCCTTCCGACAGTCCCCACGCGCAACGTGTCCTCTATGACCAGATTGCCGCGATCGCCTTCACCGGTGAGGATACGGCCACGGGGAAATCCTGGGAGAACTGGATCGCGAAAAAGGATTCGGAGCGACGAGCCGAAGTGAACCGTGTCGCGGCCGACGCACAAGCACGAGGAATTCTATAAGTTCCCCCCTCCACGATTGCATCTCTTTCGTTCATTTCTCATCACAGGACCATCACGGGCGGCCCTCTCCAAGTGCTTGGAAAGAAGCTTATCTTTCCCCCTAGGCGAGTCCCCAGTTCGTTGACAAAGGGTAGGGGCTATGTTAAAAGGGTCGGCCTCAAAACTGGCCTGGCTCGTTGGTGATCAAACTTTCTGTTGTGTGAGGCGGACACAAGGGTTCGGCGACGGAAAGAGGCGTCAGTTCAGAGCACGTGAGGCGAAGACGGACCGCACAGAGTGAGTCGCGATGGCGAGAATGCATCCTTGCCATTGCAATGGTCAGCGGTTTCCCTTCGGTCGTTTCTGCGACGCATGAAGCCGACCATCGATTCACGGTCGAAGGGTTTGTATGCGGGGCGGATGGAAAAGGGAGCGCCAATATAGACGTTCTCGTGAAGGATACCAAAATCTCCTACGGACAGATCGTCAAGACCGATGGAGATGGATACTACAAGGCGGCGTTTCATCTTCATAATGACAATCTCGGCGATCCGCTGCTGATTGAAGCCAGGGGGGAGCAGCAGCAACAAAAGGTTTCGTTTGACCCGAAGGATTTGGAGTCGGAGCGAAGAATCCAAGTCAACTTTGGAACCGCTTGCGTACGCGATAGGGCAAGCGTTCCGCTGTGGGTTTATCTAGGATTGGGAGCCGTAGCGGCGGCAGTCGGCGGGTTCATCGGGGTCAAGCTGGTTCGTTCATGGCGGAAGCAGGAGCAGAAACGAGGGAAGTCTCAGGGCAAGCGTAAGAAATAACCGAAGCGGTCCGTGGGGCTGATGTGCACCTCGCTGGATCGGTTGCTTGAAGTGCCGGAGGGTGCGAGTGGCGTCACAGGATTCGTTAGGATCAGCGCGCTTTTACAGGGGGGGGTGTCCCCGGTGAAAGCGTTTTTTTTCGTCTGAGTTTCTAAAGTCTAATGTCATTGATGTGGTCGGGAAAAAAGGAGCAAGGGATAGTTATGAAACAGATGAACGTTGCGCAGCTGGCGGTCGTATTGGGAGTGGGGCTTTTCATGGTGGCGTGCGGTGGGGAAGCAGAGGGACCGATCGTTCCGCCGCCGCCAGCTCCTGCTGAGTATGCCGACAAGCATATGCCGGCCGGGTGGTGGGCTGATGCAGCCAAGGTGGAAGAAGGGCGGAAGCTCTTCATCGGCGAGACAAACCCCGATGTGAATTGTGCCAGCTGCCATGGCAAGGACGGCAAGCCCGTCAAGGCGGGTGCCCGTGACTTCCGCAAAGGCGAGCGGATGAATCTCTATTCCGATTCCGTGTGGTTTTGGCGGATTTCCGAAGGGGTTCCCAATACGAAGATGAAGGCCTGGAAGAGCAAGCTGTCAGACGAAGATCGCTGGAAGCTGGTCGCGTTTGAGCGGAACTTCGGGCTGGCTGGGAAGGGATGGGACGCCGACAAGAAATCATGGGTTGATGTGGCGAGCGTCTCGGCTGCTCCTGCAGCCGCAGCACCGGCAGCAGCTCCCGCGACTGCTCCAGCACCAGCGGGCAAGTAAGCTGATTTCAATCTAGTGAGGAGGGGCGGCGAAACATCATGAAAACGTGGCAGCGCAGTTTCGTGGCGGCATGTGCGCTTCTGGCGTTGTTCGGAGGAGTGGCGTATGCCCAAGCTCCTGGCGCGCCTCCCGTGGAGTTTCCCTATACGGGGAATCGGACCGCGGTATGGATCGTCGCCCAGCTTCACATTCTGTTCGCAGGGTTCATCCTAGGCGCCCCGATCTTTGTCGTGATCTCAGAATGGTTAGGGTACCGCAAGCAGGATCCCCGGTATGATCGCTTGGCAAAAGAGGTCACAAAGGTGACGGTCATCCTCTACAGCATGACTGCACTGACCGGAGGCCTGTTTATTTTCGTGCTCCTCGCGACGTACCCGCAGTTCACCACGTGGATCATCAATCAATTCTATCTCGTGTTCGCGGTGATCTATCCGCTGTTGTTCATCAGCGAGACGATCTTGCTGTACATGTATTTCTACACGTGGGACGCCTGGAAGGGTGAGAAGAAATCCCGTCATATCGCCCTCGGTGTCCTCTTGAACCTGATTGGAACGATCACGCTGTTCGTGATCGACGGTCCGACATCGTTCATGAATACGCCGGTAAAGGCCGAGGGTATTTCGCCGCAAGAGTTTCTCGCCACCGCAACCTTGTGGGACAAGATCTTCAACTATAGCTGGATGCCGCTCAATCTCCACCGGCTCGTAGGCAATGTGACATTCGGAGGATTTGTCGCTGGTTTGATCGCCGCCTACATGTACATGGGGGCGAAAAAGGAAGAAGAGCGGGCCTACTACGATTGGATGGGCTTCGTTGGAAATCTGATCGGTGTGGGCGCGCTGCTGTTCCTCCCCTTCATGGGATATCTCCTGGCGTATGAGCTGTGCGATTACGATGCGTCGATCTGTCCGTACATGATGGCTGATCAGCTCTCGATGTTCTTCGAGATGAAGGGAGAGATGATCGGACTCATCTTCCTGGCCAGCAACTATTACATCTGGCTCAGCATGAAACGAATTGAGGGGGTCGAAAAGGTTCGGATGACGATCCTCGCTCCAATCGTGATGGTCGCGCTCCCCTTGGTGATGACCAAGGGGATGACGGACTATCCGGTACCCGACCCAACGTCGTTGGCATTCTTACTCCCGTTGCTCTTGGCGCCGTTCACTGTCGGCCGGTTCATCCCTCTGACTGTGTCCGCGCGGACTGTGATCAAAGTCGGTTTCTTGATGGTCGTCGTGGGCGATGCCATCTGGCTCACCCCTCATGGGTTCGTACCCACGGGTGCCAAGTTGGTGGCGGAATTGGAACTGCCGTCGGATTGGAACTTCCTGGCGCTGATGCCGGCCAAGAATTCCGCGGCGTTCACGTTGGTCTTCGTCACGGTCGTCAATTATGTCATCTATAATCGCGCGATCGGTCAGGGCACGATTATCTGGGGCAAGATCGATTTCGTCTCCCAATTCGTGCTGGTCTTCCTGGCCTTCAGCGCGATTTGGACGATGGGGTTGATGGGTGCCGTCCGCTCACTGCTGCGGAAGTACTACCATACCTACAATTTGTTGCCCGATTTCAGCGCGGAGTCCTTCACGCCGACGCTGTCCTATTCCGCCTGGTGGATTACCGCGATTACTGTCGTCTTTTACGCAGTCGTGAGTTTCGCTATTCTCGTGACCCTTCGGCCTTCCGATTCGAAGGGGCACGCACCCGAAGGGAGCCCTGTTCCTGCCGGGGCCAAGTAACCAGGGTGCGAAGCGCCTACCGAAGGAAAGAGGATCTGTATGGGGAATGTGACTAAGAAACTGGTGAT